>JBNJDL010000026.1:0-16803 GCA_051744825.1 Bacillota bacterium
CTTACAACTAAATATAATCATACTAAGGAGGGGTGCCCGAGTGGCTAAAGGGAGCAGACTGTAAATCTGCCGGCGATGCCTACAGAGGTTCAAATCCTCTCCCCTCCACCATTTGCGGGAATAGCTCAGTGGTAGAGCGTCACGTTGCCAACGTGAATGTCGCGGGTTCAAATCCCGTTTCCCGCTCCATTATAAAATTGCAGGCACCTTATAACTAAGGGTGCTTTTTTTGTTTATTTAGATTGAAGTCTATAATAGAAGGTGATAAAATGAAGGCTACAAAAGGTTTTTTAAAAGGGAATATTTATAAAACAATTTTTATAACGCTTTTATTAGCTATAATAGTTTTTTTTATATCTCTTTCTCTTGGTTCTACATATATTTCTATTCCTGATATTTTTAAAATTATTTTTAATTTAGATATTAGTAATTTAGAAACTGAAAGAGTAATAATTAAAAATATTAGATTACCTAGAATAGTTATGAGTTTTGTGGTAGGTTCTGGTCTTGCCATTGCAGGAGTTATTTTTCAAGGAATAATACGGAATCCAATGGCTGATCCTTATATTGTAGGTATCTCTGCTGGAGCTGGTACAGGCGTTAGTGCTGCAATAGTACTTGGGATATCATTTTCTGTTTTTGGAATTGATAGTTTGCCAATAATGGCATTTATTGGAGCGTCTATTACAGTTTATGTAGTTTATAATTTAGCTAAAGTTGATAATAAAGTTCCTGTAATGTCTTTTTTATTAGCCGGAGTAGCTGTTGGCTATGTTCTAAATGCTTTTACTTCATTTTTAATGGTTATTGGTTCTGAGGATTTGAATAAAATAGTTTATTGGTTAATGGGATCTTTAGCTAATAGTAGCTGGTCAGAATTAAAGATGATATTACCTTATTATTTTATAGGCCTTATTCCAATTTCCTTGTTTTTAAATGATTTAAATATAATTTTATTGGGAGAAGAAAATGCTCAATATTTAGGAGTAAACGTTGAAAGAGTAAAAATGATATTAATAGTAGCTGCAACTTTAATAACTGCTTCTGTAGTATCAGTAAGTGGAAGTATTGGTTTTGTCGGCTTAGTAATACCCCATATAACTAGAATGTTAATTGGACCAGATCATAGAAAATTATTACCTTTTGCAGCTATATTTGGTGGTATTTTTATGATGATTTCAGATGATTTAGCTAGATTTTTATTGGCACCTCTAGAAATTCCTGTAGGAATAATTACTTCTTTAGCAGGAGGGCCATATTTTATTTATCTTTTAAGAAAGAAAAAGAATAGTAGTTGGTGATATAATGTTAAAAATTGCTGATTTAAGTTTCGATTACGATGACATAAAAATATTAAAAAATATAGATTTACATATAAAAAAAGATGAATTTTTAGGTATAATTGGTCCTAATGGTTCAGGGAAATCAACATTGTTAAAAAATATAAGTAATATATTAAAACCTAAAACAGGTTTGATTTATCTTGATAAAAAAATATTGCATGAATACAAGTCAAAAGATTTGGCCAAAAAGATGGCAGTTGTGCCTCAGGATACAAATGTTAATTTTAATTTTACTGTTTATGATATTATAATGATGGGAAGAAATCCATATCAAAATAAATGGGGAAAAGTAAATAATAAAGATTTAGAAATAGTAGATGAGGTAATGGAAGTTACTGATACTTATTATTTACAAGATAAGAAGGTAAATCAATTAAGTGGTGGAGAAAGACAAAGAGTTATTATCGCGAGGGCTTTAGCTCAAAAGCCTGATATATTATTGCTTGATGAACCTACTTCTAACCTTGATATTAATTATCAACGAGAAATATTTGATTTGATTTCTGATTTAAATAAAAAATTTTCCTTAACTGTTATAGTAGTTTCACATGATTTGAATTTATCTAGTCAGTATTGCGATAAACTTATTTTATTAAATGAGGGTGAGATTTTTGCTACTGGAACTGCAGAAGAGGTGCTAACTGAGAAAAATATAAAAGAAGTTTATAATACTGAAGTTATTATTAAGAAAAATAGTATTACTAACAGACCATATGTAACTTTAATACCTAAAAATTATACTCAAAAAAAAGAATTTAATAGAAAAAATAATACTAGAATACATGTTATTGCAGGTGGTGGCTCAGCAACTAAGTTATTTCAGCAGTTAAGAAAAGAAGGATTTACTAATATTAGTTGTGGAGTTTTAAACCAGGGAGATAGAGATTGGGAAACAGCAAAAAAGTTAAATTTTGATATAGTAGAAATTCCTCCTTTTGATTATGTTGGAGAAATAAGCCAAGCAAGAAATGAAAAAATGATCGAAAAAGCTGAAGTTATAATTGTTACAGATACTCCTTTTGGTCATGGGAATGTAGGAAATCTTGAACTACTTTTAAAATTTGATGAAAAACCTATAATTTTAGAAGTAAGAAGAAAATTTAAAAAAAGGGATTATACTGTAAAGGGAAGTGCTAAAAAGGTATGGAATGAATTAATCAAAAAAGAAAATAAATATATTTGTAATAATAATAATGAAATTATTGTTAAGTTAAAAGATATATCAAATTGAATATAAAAAGAACTTATGCTATTATTATAATAGATTAGTAAACTAAAATATCAAAAAAAGGGTTGTTTTAATATGATTAAACCAGCTTCACTAGAAGATGAATTATTTGTAGTTTTTACTTTAGGAGGAAAGGTATTCCGTTTAGCAAAGAGAATACAAAAAATGATTGCTGAACATTATGATTTATATGATAATGAAGAATATCCAGTTCTTCATCTTACTATAGATAGAATTAAAAAAGATAAATTTCAAAAAGCAGTTGAAGTTTTAGATGAAGTTGTTAATGAATTAGAGGATATAAATATTTATATTGAAGAAATTGATTGTTTTAAAGAAGAAATTGATAGCCCTAAAGATGAAAATGGAAATAAGCTTTTGCTTTTAGATGTAAAAAATACTATTTCTTTACAAAAATCAGCAAAAAAAATTCATGATAGTTTAGCTGAAAAAAATATTTCAACTATAGATAATTACGAGCAATGGAATTTTCATATAACCTTAGTTAATAATAATTTTGCTTCAAATCCTATTTCAGAAAAAGATTTTTCTGAACTGTGTTATTTATTCGAAGATCTCAAAGTTCCTTTTAATTCTTTTGCAAGTACTCTAGAAATTTGGAAAGCTAGCCTAGATCCTGATAAAAGAATTTTGAAAAAATATAATATACGACATAGGGAGGAAGATAATGAAGAATAAAATTGAAGCAATAATTTTTGATTTAGATGGAATAGTAACTGATACAGCAGAACTGCATTATAAAAGTTGGAAAATTCCTTTAGAAGATGAAAATATTTATTTTAGTAAAGAAGAAAATGATAATTTAAGAGGATTGTCTAGAAGAGATTCAATCAAGGCAATAGCAAAAATCAAAAATAAAAACTTTTCGCCCAAAAAAGAAGAAATGATTATGAAAAGAAAAAATGAATTATATCAAAAATTTATAAATGAAATAGATAAAGACTATATGATTGATGGAATTTATGATCTTCTTTTAAAACTTAAAGAAAAAAAATATAATTTAGCTGTGGCTTCAGCAAGTAGAAATGCTAAATTAGTTATAAAAAGTTTAGGTTTAGAGCATTTTTTTAAAATAATTGCTGATGGAAATAGTGTGAAAAGTTCAAAACCTGCTCCTGATATATTTTTATTTGTTGCAAATAAGTTAGGTGTTAAAGCAGAAAATTCTATAGTTATAGAAGATTCAGAGGCAGGAATTGAAGCAGCTCATAAGGCGGGAATGAAAGTTGTTGGAGTTGGACCTAAAGAAAGAATCGCAAAAGCAGATTATTGTTATAAAAGAGTAAAAGATATTCAATTAGAGGATATTTTAATTTAATTTATTTCTTTTTATTAAAAAGTTTTTTTAATAAACCATTTTTATTATTTTTGTTTTCATATTTTATTTTTGTGATATGACCTGTTATTACTAAATTTGTTTTTTCTAAATTTAATTTATTAATATTCAAATTTTTACCACTTATATTTAAGTCACCTTGTTCAGATTTTAAGGCAATAATATCATCATTATAAGCTATCACTTCAGTAATCCCTGTCATTTTTAATCTTTTTCTATTTTCTAATGAAATTAAGTGGCCTGTATTTTCTTCTTTAGCCATTATTTTTCCCTCCTAATATTATTTTTAATAAAATATATGTATTTATAAAAAAATTATTACAGATTAAAGGTTTTAGAAAATCTTAGCTGAATTAATTTATTAGGAAAATATATTTCCCTCTTTCTCATATTATTTAATAGGAGGGAAAATCAATGATAAAAAAAGAGCTATTTGTTTTTTTGGTAATGTTAAGTTATGGATTTATTTTAGCTAATAGTTTTCATATTTACTTTATATTAATAAGAAGTAGATATTTTGCTAAAGATAAAATCTTTTTAAGAAATTTGTTTGATATACTATTTGGTATTATAGGAGCAATTTTAGCTTTTTATCTTTTATTAATTATTAATGATGGTGTATTTCGTTTATACATAATTATTGCTATATTTACCGCTTTTTATATTTATTACAAAATTTTTAAAAGAGGTAGGTGATTTTATGAAAAAAAAGATCGTAATTATTACTTTATTGATAGTTGTAGCAATAATTAGTTATAATTATTATAGAAATTATCAGCAAATAAATAATTTGGAATCAAAAATAGAAAATTTAAATTCTGAAATTGAAAAAACAAAAGAGGAAAATGAACAACTTAATAAGCAATTAGTTAATATAGAAAATAACGAATTTGTAGAAAAAATTGCTAGAACAAAATTAGGTCTTGTTAAACCTGGTGAGGTTTTATTAATTCCAGTTGAAGAAGAAAATAAAAATGAGGATAAATAAGGTGGTATAAATGAAAGATTACATAATTAAAAAAATAGCTAAAAAAAATAATTTTAAAGTTAATCAAATAAGAGCTGTAGTAAAATTATTAGATGAAGGTAATACTATACCTTTTATTGCAAGATATCGTAAAGAAATGACTGATAAACTTGATGAAGAAGAATTGAGATTAATTGAAGAGCGTTTAGATTATTTGAGAAATTTAGAAAATAGAAAAGAAGAAGTTATTCGCTTAATAGATGAGCAGGACAAGCTTGATGAAGAGCTAGAAGAAAAAATAAGAAATGCAGAAATATTACAAGAAGTGGAGGACCTGTATAGACCGTATAAGAAAAAGAGGAGAACAAGAGCTACTAAAGCTAAAGAAAAAGGTCTTGAGCCATTAGCGAAAATTATTTGGGAACAAGAAAATATCGATGAAGATTTAGAAGACATAGCTAAAGATTATTTAGATGAAGAAAAAGACTTAACAAGTATAGACGATGTTTTAGATGGTGCTAAGGATATTATTGCAGAGTGGATTTCAGATAATGCAGAATTTCGTAAAAAAATAAGAAAAATTTCTTTTTCACAGGGTAAAATTACTAGTGAAGTAAAGGATGAAGAACTTGATGAAAAGGGAAAATATGAAATATATTATGATTATAGTGAATCAATAAAGAAAATTCCTTCTTATCGTATTTTGGCTTTAAATAGAGGAGAAAGTGAAGAAGTCTTAAAAATCAAAATTGATGTAGCAGAAGAAAAAATTTATGATTATCTAAAAAAAGAAATTTTCAAAAACGATTTTACCTTCAAAAATCATTTAATTGATGTAATACATGATTCCTATAAAAGGTTAATTTCTCCTTCTATAGAAAGAGAAATTAGAAATAAGTTAACTGATAAAGCTGAAGAACATGCAATTGAGGTTTTTGGTGAAAATTTGCGTTCTTTACTATTACAACCTCCTTATAGAGGTAAAGCAGTTGCAGCTATTGATCCTGGTTTTAGAACTGGTTCAAAATTATGTGCTGTTGATGAAACTGGGAAAGTATTAGAAACAGCTACTATTTTTCCACACCCACCGCAAAACAAAAAAGAGAAAGCAGCAGAAATTATTAAAAATGTAGTTAATAAACATAATATTGCTACAATAGCTATTGGTAATGGTACGGCTTCTAGAGAAACTGAGCTATTCATTTCAAAATTAATTGATGAAGGGCTTGATGTTAATTATATAATTGTTAATGAAGCAGGTGCTTCTGTTTATTCTGCATCTAAACTTGCAAGAAAAGAATTTCCTGAATTAGATGTGGCAATGAGAGGAGCAATTTCTATTGCTCGTCGCTTACAAGACCCATTAGCTGAATTAGTAAAAATCGAACCTCGCTCAATAGGAGTTGGATTATATCAACATGATGTAGATGATAAAAAGTTAGATGAATCGCTTAGACAAGTTGTTGAGTCTGTTGTAAACTATGTTGGGGTTGATTTAAATACTGCTTCCCAATCTTTATTAGAATATGTAGCTGGTATTAATAGCAATGTAGCCTCAAATATAGTAGAATATAGAGAGGAAAATGGAGCTTTTAAAAAAAGAGAAGAATTAAAAGAAGTTTATAGATTAGGACCAAAAACTTTTGAACAGGCAGCTGGGTTTATTAGGATTTTTTCTAGTGAAGATCCTTTAGCAAGAACTCCAATCCATCCTGAATCTTATGAAGCTACAGAAATATTAATAAATGATTTAGGTTTTGAACTAAGAGATTTAGAAGATAAAGATAAGTTAGAACAGTTAAAAGAAAGTTTAGATGACATTCATTTATCAAATAAGGCTGCGGAATTATCTTTGGGTTTACCTACTTTAAAAGATATTATAAAATCCTTGAAAAAACCTGGGAGAGATCCTAGAAATGAACTTGGAGAAACAATTTTTAGAGAAGATGTATTAAAAATAGAAGATTTAAAAGAAGATATGATTTTACAGGGAACTGTTCGTAATGTAGTTGATTTTGGTGCTTTTGTTGATATTGGTGTTAAAGAAGATGGTTTAGTTCATATTTCAGAAATGAGTACAGATTATGTTGAAAATCCTTTAGATATTGTTCAAGTAGGAGATGTAATTAGAGTCAAAATCTTAGAGGTTGATAAAAAGAGAAAAAGAATCGCTTTATCTATGATATTATAAGTTACAAAGGAATGAAAACTTTCATTTGACAGATTTAGTGTCTTAAGTTATAATATAGTTACTATTAAATAAAATCGAGGAGGAATTTTTTTAGTATGTCCATTGAGGTTGGAGCTACAGTTGAAGGGAAAGTTACAGGCATTACAAATTTTGGAGCATTTGTTGAGTTACCAGGTGGAGACACAGGTTTAGTTCACATTTCAGAAGTGGCTAATACTTATGTCAAAGACATTACAAATTATCTTAAGGAAGATGAAAAAGTTAAAGTTAAGGTAATAAATATTGATGATGATGGGAAAATTGGTCTTTCTATTAAGCAACTAGAAGATCCAAAAGATAGAATAGATCATGCTCCTCAGCAGTCATTTGAAGAAAAAATGGCTGATTTTTTACAGCAAAGTAGTGAAAGACAGCAAGATCTTAAAAACCGTGAAGCAAAGCGAAGTGGTAATGAGTAATAAAAAATTGTGACTTATGTTTTAAAACATAGATAGAATGAAAGTAAAACATCCTCCTGTTAATGGAGGATGTTTTTTTAAGTTAAGAGGTGTTAAGATGAAAAAAATGATTAAAAGTGAAGAATATAAATTAATAAAAAAACAACTTGGCCGCAAACCAGATAATTTACTTGAAGTGAAGAAAAGATGTCCATTTGATTATCCTGCAGTTTTGTTAGTTGCTCCCTATAAGAATTCTATTGTTTTTCCGACAATTTATTGGCTAAGTTGTCCTTATTTAGTTAAAGAAATAAGTAAAATAGAAGATAAAGGTATGGTAAAAGAGTTAACTGAAAGACTAAATAATGATAATAATTTTAGAGAAAAATTAAAAAGAGCTCATCAAAGATATGCTAAAGAGCGTTTAGAGTATTTAGATCAGGATTTAGAAGATATATCAGCTGGAATTAGAGATGTACTTGTCAATTCAGGGGTTGGAGGAATAATTGATAAAAAAGGTATAAAATGTCTCCATACTCATGTAGCAGATTATTTAGTAAATGCTAAAAATATAGTTGGAGAATTAGTTTTTAATAAGATAAAATGGCCAAAAAGTTGTAGAAGATGTGAAAAGTTAATGGAGAAAGAATAAAGGAGGTGTATTAATGAGAATTGCAGCTATAGATGTAGGGACTAATTCTACTAGATTACTTATTATTGATTACAAAAATGAGAAGTTTAAAGTTTTAAAAAGAGAATTAATTACTACTCGCCTTGGTGAAGGTGTAGATCAAAACCATATTTTAACTAATAAGGCTATAAAAAGAGGTTTAGATGCTTTAAAATATTTTGATGAATTAATAACAAAATATGAGGTAGTTGAAACAAGAGTTGTTGGAACAAGTGCTTTACGAGATGTTAAAAATAGTCAAGATTTTTTAGATAAAATAGAAAAAAATTTATCTTTTAATTTAGAAATTATTTCTGGTAAAAAGGAAGCAAAATATATTTATCAAGGAGTAAGAAGCGATTTTAAAGAAAAAGATTTTTTAACATTAGATATTGGTGGAGGAAGTACAGAATTTATTTGGCAAAAAAATAATAATATTATTGAAGAAAGCTTAGATATTGGAGCTGTGAGACTTACAGAAAGAAATGTTTTAAATCCAGAATCTAGTTTAACTAATAGTGAATACAGTGCTATAAAAAAAGATATACTTAAAGTAATTAAAAATTCTAAAATAAATGATATAATAAGTTCTAAAATTGTTGGAGTAGGTGGAACAATTACTACTTTAGGAGCTATGGATTTAAAATTAAGCGAATATCAAAGTGAAAAAATACATCTTTATTCTTTACAAAAAGTTAATGTAGATAAGCTTTTGAATAAGTTAATTAATAGCACCCTTAAAGAAAGAAAAAAAATGAATGGGTTAAATCCTAAAAGAGCAGATATTATTATTGCTGGAGCTATTATTTTAAAAGTTATTATGGATGAATTTAATTTTTCAGAGATTATAATTAGTGAAAGAGATATACTATTTGGTCTTATAAATGAAGTAATTAAAAAAAATAAAAAGAGAATGTAAGAAAATAGAAAAAATTCTTAAATTTATTTCTTATTTTCTCGACAGAATTAATACTTCCCCTAGGGTATAATAAAATAGGGGGAGATTAAAATGAAAAATATTAATGCTTTAACTTTAGCTTATAATCAAAATGAAACAGAAAAGAATAGTAATAAAAGTATATTAAATATATTTTATTACCTAATTATAAGTTATATTTTAGGACAGGCTGTAATTTTAGATAGTTTTTATGTTTTTGCCTTTCTTTATTTGATTTTAATTGTTTCTAATAAAAGTAAATTTTTTAAAATTATTATTTATTCTGTTATGGCTATTAGTCTATGGCAAAGTGGTGGAGTTTCAGCTTTCTTATATTTAATAGCAGCTATTTTATTTCAATTATTAATTGATTTTAATATTTTTAGTTTTAAAGAAAAATATACTAAAGCAATTCTATGTTCTGTAATTCATTTTTTTCTTTTTTATAGTTATTATTTTTACAATAATTTAGAATTTTATAGTTATATTCTAAAATTTACGGAATCAATTATAATTATGCTTTCAATACTTTTTTATTATCAATATAAAAAAGAAATTAGAAAAAATAGAATTGAAGAATTATTACTTTTATTATCAATAAGTGCTTTTTTTATAGGTGTATCTTCTTTATTAATGGCTTATAGTAGTTATTCTTTATTAATTATAGACAGTTTAATAATCTTGTTATTAACAACAATTAGTTGGTATGCAGGATTAGAAAAAGGAGTTTTATATGGAGTAATAATTTCATTAATCTTATTTCTTACAAATTGTATTCCCTTTATTTGTCTAGTAAAATATTTAATATTTACTTTGGTGGTTGGAATTTTTTCTGGTGAAAAGAAATATTTTTTCTTTTTAGCATTATCACTTTCTTTTCTGCTTTATTCTGGTCTGTCTCCAAGTTATAATGATTTTCTCTTTACTTTTTTTAGTAGTATTTTTTCACTTATATTTTTTCTTTTTCTGTCTTCAACTTTTTATAATAAATTTTTTAGTAATTTAATATTGGCAGTTGATTCTAATGAGTATCCTTTAACTCAAAGTAATATTATTGAAAAAGAATATAATAATTTTGATGAATTAGCTAATCTTTTTAGTGAGATGAGTAATTCATTTTTGTCAGTATTACCTAAAAAAAACAATAGTATTAAAAGCAAAAAGGATAATTTCTTGTATTTATATAAAGAAAAGATATGTAAAAAATGTAAATATAAAAAAAGTTGTAATTTAGATAAAAAACGGAGAGATAAGATAATACTAGATATATTCAACGAAATTAATAAAAATGGTTTTCAAAAAGATGAATTAGTTAAAGAACTAAAATTTTGTCCAGAAGAATATATAAATGAAATTAAAAGCTGTTATGAAATTATTATTTTAAATAGTTTTTGGAAAAGAAAAACTATAAAAAAGCAAAAAATTGTGGCTAAACAGCTAAAAGGAATTAGTAGGATCATAAAATTAATAGGAAATAATTCTTTTAAAGACTTGATAAAAAAAGAGTTAGATAATAAAATAATTAGTGAGTCTTTTAAAAATGACTATGAAATTATAAATTCTAAAGTGTTCAAAGAAATTAAATCTAATAATTTAAATATAGAATTAAATTTAGAATCATGTTGTGGTAATGAGCCCTGTAAATATCAAATAAAAAAAGCTATAGAAAATAAATTTTCAACAAATTTTAGAATTTTATCGAAAAAATGTGGAAACAAATTAAAAGATAGGCTTTGTGAAGTTGAATATGGAGAAAGTGGAAATTATTATTTAGAAATTATAATTAAACAAATACCTAAAAGACTCAAATCTGGGGATTCTTACATATATAAACCTTTGGCCAATGGTCTTGATTTATTAGCATTAAGTGATGGGATGGGAATAGGAAAAAAAGCAGCTAAAGATAGTCAATCTACAATTAAACTTTTGAGTAGTTTAATAAATGCAGGCTTTAGTAGAAAGGTAGCTATAGAAACGGTTAATTCTATTTTATGTATGAGAAAAGGAGAAGATAAATTTACTACTCTTGATATAATGTTTTTTAATACTTTTAATGCAGAAATTATTTTTAATAAAATTGGCTCTATGTTTAGTTTTATAAAAAGTGGTTGGAAAGTAAAAACTATTAAAGCAAGCTCATTACCAGTAGGAATTCTAGAAAATATTGAAATTACTGAAAGAAAGGCAACTCTAAAAGAAGGCGATTTTGTAATAATGTTTTCAGATGGTGTTGTTGATTCACTTAATAATATTGATAACAAAGAAAGTTGGCTAAAAAAGCTTTTACAAAATTCTTCATTTGAAAAAGCAGAATTATTTGCTGATTATATTATTGATGTAATAAAGTCTAAAGGGAAAATAAAAGATGATTTGTCTATAATTGTCTTTAAAGTATGTAAATTTGATGAGAAAAGAAGGAAAATAACTATTTAATGTAGAAGAAATTAACTGACAAATAATTTTAAATAAAAGGAGTATGGCTCTTGAATATCTATAATCTTTTTAAAAATTATTTAAAAAAAAATTCATTACTTAAAAATAATGATAAAATTTTACTAGGAGTTTCTGGAGGACCAGATTCTTTAACTATGTTAGATCTTTTTTTTAGATTAAGGTCTGAGATGAATATTGAATTAGCTGTTTTTCATTTAAATCATCTTTTTCGTAAAGAAGCAAAGGATGAAGCAGAGTTTGTAAAAAAAGTTTCTAATAGATATAATATTGACTGTTATGTTAAAGAATTTGATGTTCCAGCTTATGCAAAAGAAAATTCTTTGTCTCCAGAACAAGCTGCTAGAAATATTAGAATTAATTCACTTTTTAATAGAGCTAAAAAAATAAGAGCTGATAAGATAGCTCTAGCCCATAATAAAAATGATTTAGTAGAAACAGTTTTGCTAAACTTATTTAGAGGTAGTAGTCTTTCAGGGCTGAGTGGAATAGAAGCAAAAACAAAGATTAAAGATTTTACTATAATTCATCCTCTTTTGGAAATAAATAGAGAAAAGATTGAAAAATACTGTCAAAAAAATAATCTTAATCCACGACATGATAAAAGTAATGATGAAAAAAATTATACTCGCAATAAAATAAGACATGATATTATTCCTTATATAGAAAAAGAAATAAATCCTGCTGTGATTGATGTAGTAAGTAGATCTGCTAAAATTTTTGAAGATGAAAATAATTATTTAGAAAAATTAAGTGTAACAAAATTAGAAGAAATATTAATAGAAAAAAAGGAAAATAAAATAATATTATCTTTAAAAAAATTAAAAGATTTAAAAGAAGTTATGAAAAGAAGAGTTTTATTCAAGGCCATTTACAAATTAAAAGATGAAAAATCTGATATTTATTTAAAACATTATGATGAAATAAAAAAATTATTAAAAAAAAGTTCAGGAACAAAAAATATTGATTTACCAGATGAAATAGTTGTTAAAAGAATATATGATCAATTAATTATTCAAAAAGATATAAGTGAAGATAAGATTAAAAATTACTCTTTTGATTTAAAACTTGGAAAAAGAACTAAAATATCAAATAGTCAAAAATTAAAAACTAAAGTATTAAATTTGAAAAATTCCTGGAAAAAAGAAGCAATAAAAAGTAAAAAGTGCTTAATTGATTATGATAAAGTAACTTTTCCACTTGTAGTAAGGAACAGACGTAAAGGGGATAGGTTTAGGCCTTTAGGTTTAAATGGCAGTAAAAAAATTAAAGATTTTTTTATAGATGAAAAAGTTCCCAAAAATGAAAGAAATAAGATTCCTTTGGTAGTTGATGCTAATGGTATAATTGTTTGGGTTGTAAAATTTAGAATTGATGAGAGAGTTAAAATTGATAAAAATACTACAAAAGTCTTAGAATTAACTTTATTAAAAGAGGGGGATGAAAATGAGTGATTTATTAGATAAAGATATAAAAGAAATAATAATTTCTGAAAAGGAATTACAAGATAGAATTAAAGAAATGGGTAAAGAAATTACTGAGTATTATAATGAAGATGATGAAATAATTATGATTGGTATTTTAAGAGGTGCAGTTTTATTTATGTCTGATTTAGCTAGAAATATTAATTTACATCTTACTTTTGATTTTATGGATGTCTCCAGTTATGGAGATAGTACTACTTCTTCTGGAGTAGTAAGAATAATCAAAGACTTAGAGGAAAACATTGAAAACAGACATGTACTTATTGCAGAAGATATTATGGACACAGGTCTTACTTTAAAACATGTTGTTGAAATGCTTAAAACTCGTAATCCTGCCAGTATAAAAATTGCTACTTTGCTTGATAAGCCAGATAGAAGAGTTCAAAAGAAAATAACTGCAGACTTTAATGGTTTTGAAGTCCCAGATGAGTTTGTAGTAGGTTATGGACTTGACTATGCAGAGAAATATAGAAATTTACCTTATATTGGTGTTTTGAAAGAGGAAATGTATAAGTAGTTATTTACAAAATATTTATCTTATGGTATAATGTTTTACTGTATTATGGTACGATTGTAGAGGGGAGGTATAATAAACTTGAACAATTTTGTTAAAAATATAGGATTTTATTTAATATTAATTGCAATTTCTATTTTAATTGCACAATTTTTTATGCAACAATCACCGCAAAAACTAGAAAATTTTACTTATACTGATTTGTTAAGTGAAGTTGAAAGTGGTAATATTGACGAAGTAACAGTGATTGGTAATTCAAAGGTGGAAGGAACCTTAAATGATAAAAAATTCAGTGTGGATGTTCCACCAGAATCTATTCCATATACGATGGAAACTTTAAGAAGTGCAGATGTTAATATTTCTACTAAACCTGAGCCAACACCTCCATGGTGGATGAATATTTTGGGTTATATTTTACCTATTGGTTTATTAATTGTAGCCTGGATATTTATTATGCAGAGAATGCAAGGTGGCGGCGGCAAAATGATGTCATTTGGCAAAAGTAAAGCTAAATTAAATGAAAATGAAGAAGATATAACATTTGACGATGTTGCAAACTATGACGAAATAAAAGAAGAATTAAAAGAAATAGTTGAATATCTTAAAAATCCAAAAAAGTTTTCTACTATTGGTGCTGAAGTACCGAAAGGTGTTTTATTGGTAGGACCTCCAGGAACAGGTAAAACTCTAATGGCCAAAGCTGTAGCTGGTGAAGCAGATGTTCCTTTTTATTTCATTAGTGGTTCTGACTTTGTAGAAATGTTTGTTGGAGTTGGAGCTTCCAGAGTAAGAGATTTATTTGAAAAAGGAAAGGAAAATTCTCCTTGTATTATATTTGTGGATGAATTAGATGCAGTTGGTCGTCAAAGAGGTGCTGGTCTTGGCGGTGGTCATGATGAGAGAGAGCAAACTTTAAATCAACTTCTAGTTGAAATGGATGGTTTTGAGCCAAATGAAGGTATAATTTTAATGGCTGCTACTAATAGACCTGATATACTTGACCCTGCTTTATTAAGGCCAGGTAGATTTGATAGACAGGTTATTGTAGATAAACCAGATTATAAAGCTAGAGAAGCAATTTTAAAAATTCATATGAAAAATAAGCCAACAGCTGATGATGTAAAAACAGAGGTATTGGCAAAGAGAACTCCAGGATTTACTGGAGCAGACATGGAAAACTTAGCAAATGAAGCTGCAATTATTGCTGCTCGTCGTGGAAAAGATAAGATTTCGATGTTAGAATTTGATGATGCAATTGATAGAATAATTGCTGGCCCTGCTAAAAAGAGTAGAGTGATTTCTGATAAAGAAAGAGATATCGTTTCCTATCATGAAACAGGCCATGCTTTATTAGGTGAGTTACTTGAAGATGCTGACCGGACTCATAAAGTATCTATTATACCTAGAGGTCGTGCAGGTGGTTTTACAATAAACTTACCTGAAGATGACAAGAATTTCATGACTAAAAACGAGTTACTTGATATGGTTACAGCATTATTAGGTGGTAGAGCTGCTGAAGCTGTTTTCCTTGAAGATATTAGTACAGGTGCTCAAAATGATCTTGAAAGAGCTACAAAATTAGTTAGAGCTATGGTTACAGAATATGGAATGAGTGAAAAGTTAGGACCATTAACTCTTGGGCAAAAACATGATCAACAAGTTTTCCTTGGAAGAGATATTTCAAGACAGAGAAATTATAGTGAAGAAGTTGCTTCAGAAATAGATAGAGAAATAAGTTCTATAGTTGAAAAATGTTATAGAAAAGCAGAATCATTACTTGAAGAAAATAGTGAAACTGTTGAAAGAATAGTAGAAGAACTCAAAGAGAGAGAAACACTTACTGCTGAACAAATCCATAAAATTATGGATGGTGAAGAACTTGAAGAACCTAAAAATAAGGATAAGGTCAACAAGTCACCAGAAGAAATTGAAGCAGATAATAGTAAAAATAAAGAAAATACTGAAGAAAAAACTGAAAGTGAAGCAGAAGAAAAAGAAAGCTTATCTGAAGATGAAGAAGTAGAAAATAAAGAAGACTTATCTAATGAGAAAGAAGATGAAAGTGAAAAAAAATAAAAGGATAAGGTGAATATATGCTTAAATCTGCTTTTTATATAACACAGTATAAATATTTTTCTATAAAGAAAGAGGGAACACACCAAAGTGTTCCCTCTTTTGTTTTTAGTTTTAATCAATTAAACTAAAGAAGTTAGGGGGGAGAAAATGATAACTATAACAGGGAATGATTTAGATCTTGAAGATGTAATTGCTGTGGCCAGAAATAAAGAAAAGCTTCAAATAGCTGAAAGTGCTAAAAAGAAAATAAATAATGCTAGAAAACATGTAGACAATCTTGTAAAAAAAGGAGAAGTTGTCTATGGCATTACCACAGGATTTGGTAAATTTAGTGATAAGAAAATTTCTCCAAAAGAGGTATTAAAATTACAGGAAAATCTTATTAAAAGTCATGCAGTAGGCACTGGAAATCCTTTAGATATAGAAGTAGTTAGAGCAATGATTTTACTTAGAATAAATAATTTAGCTAAAGGATATTCAGGTATAAGATTAAAAATAATCGAACAGTTAATTTCATTTCTTAATAAAGGTGTAACACCCTGGGTTCCAGAACAGGGTTCAGTAGGTGCAAGTGGAGATTTAGTTCCTTTGGCTCATATAGTTTTAGTTATAATGGGAGAGGGTAAGGCCTATTATAATGGGGAATTACTGCAAGGGGAAATGGCCTTAAAAAAGGCAGGATTAAATAAAATGAAGCTTGTTAGTAAAGAAGGACTTGCTTTAATTAATGGAACACAAATGATGGCTGCTTTAGGTAGTATTGCTTTATATGATAGTAAAAATATTATGGAACATGCAGATTATGCTCTTGCCCTGTCTTTAGAAGGTCTAAATGGAATAACTTCTGCTTTTGATGAAGATGTACATAAATTACGTTCACATCCTGGACAATTAAAATCTGCTAAAGTAGTTAGGAATCTATGTAAAGGAAGTAATTTAGCAGTTTATGAACATGAGGAAAGGGTACAAGATGCTTATACTTTAAGATGTGGACCTCAAGTACATGGGGCAAGTAGAGATGCAATTAATCATGTAAATGATATTTTATTAAGAGAGATTAATTCTGTTACAGATAATCCACTTTTATTTCCAGATAAAGATAAAGTCATTTCTGGTGGAAATTTTCATGGACAGCCTTTAGCTTTAAG
>JBNJDL010000027.1:0-16725 GCA_051744825.1 Bacillota bacterium
CTAGGATTTGAACCTAGGACTAACCGGTTATGAGCCGGTTGCTCTGACCAGACTGAGCTATGGGCCCTCTTTCAACGCTGCAGAAATTATTATAATATAAATTATGTAATTCGTCAAGGGAAAATTTAATTTTTTTATAAAATAACTGGTCTTGACAGGCCAGTTTTCTATTGCTATAATTAGACTGACTGGTAAGTCGAGAAAATTAATAAAATTGAGAAAGGAGAATTTATTTGCAAAAATATAATAAAACTGAAATAAAAATCATTGATGCAGCAAGAGACCTATTTTTAGAAAATGGTTATCATGAAACTTCTATGTCTTCTATTGCTGATAAAGCTGATTTAGGCAAAGGTACTCTTTATTGGCATTTTGATAGTAAAGGTGAATTATTTCAATCAATGATTAGTAGAGAAGGAAAGCTTATGTATGATGAATTAAAAGAACTTTCTAAAAAAAATATGAGTTCAGATCAGATTATAAAAGAATTTATAAAATTACGTTTGAAAAGAACTTTAGAAGAGAAAAGACCGAATAAATTATTTTTGGATAGTCAAAATTTTATTAATGAAGAATTTAAGAAAACTATGATGAGAATAATTGATTCAGTTGTAGAGCTTTTAACTGATATAATAAAAGATGGAATTGATAATAATATATTTTATACTACTAATCCAGAAAAAGCTGCTTCAGCTCTTTTATGGATTATTTATGGTTTGTGTACAAATATAACTTTAAAAGAAAATGGGGATATTGATCTTAAAGAAGAAACAGAATTTGTATATAATCTATTTTTAAATGGTTTGAAAAATAAGGAGGGGGAAAAATATTGATGAAAATTATAAAAAAGAAAAATTTATTAATAAAAACAACTTTTATAACTATTTTAATACTATCTTTTAGTTTTATTATACCAAAAATAGTATTAAGTGAAGAAATAGAAGAGCTTAGTTTAAAAGAGGCTATTGAGGTAGCTTATGAAAATAATTCTGAGTTAAAACAAGCAAAGATATCAAAGGAGAAATCTGACCTAGATATAGATTTGGCCTGGCGCTCACTTTTTCCAACAGTTGATTTAGAATCAAGTTATACTAAAATGAGTGAAGCTCCTGAACAAACAGTGAAATATGGACTTATTGATGCTAATAATCAAATGTTACCAGAAGATATAAAAAATTTAGGAGAAGATACAATTGAATTTCCTGGAACTGATCAAGAAGTTCCTGAAAATATATATGATGAATATTTAATGCTACCAACTGGCTCTATGAAAGGTCCTGATGAAAATTATAAAACTTCAATTTCAATTACTCAGCCTTTATATATGGGCGGTAAAATAAGTCTAGGAATTGAGCAAGCAAAAAAAGGACAGAAAATGACAGAATTACAAAATGAACAAAAAAATTCAGAAATATTAATTGAAATAATAAATTCTTATTATAATTTATTGATGGCAAGGGAAAGAGTAGATATTGAAAAAGATGCTTTAGAATTAGTTGAAGAACATAAAAAATTAGCAGAAAGCAGTTATGAATCTGGAGTGGGTTTAAAAACTGACGTATTACAAGCAGAAATTGAATTATCTGATTCTAAAAATAGTTTATTAAATGCAAAAAAAGAATATAATTTAGCAAAAAAATCTTTTAGAAATCAAATAGGATTAGAAAATAGTAATTTTGAGATTACTAATAGTCAGATTAAGCCAGATATTTCTTTAAACAAAGAAAAATTATATAATACTGCTTTAAATAATAAGATTGAATTAGAAATATTAGAGTTAAATGAAGAGTTAACTAAATCCCAATTAAAATTAGAAAATAGAAGTAATTTTCCTCAACTTATGTTAATTGGAAATTATAGCTGGCAAGGTGAAGAATTAAATTTTGAAAATGGTAGTGGAAATATTATATTATCAGCTTCAATGTCAATATTTGATGGTGGGAAATCAGCAATTAAAGAAGATAAAATTGAAAAAGATATAAAAAGCATAGAAGAATCTAAAAAAAGTTTAAAAGATGGAATGGAATTAGAAATTGAGCAACAGTTAATAAATATAGAAAAACAAGAAAATAAATTAGATTTACAAGAATTGAATTTAAATAAGGCAAAACAGAGTTTAAATTTAGAAGAAAAACGTTTTGAAGAAGGAATGTCAAATAGTGTAAATGTATTACAAATACAAAATAAAGTTAAACAGATAGAATTAGCAAAAATGCAGGCTGAAAATCAATATAAAATTGCTTTATTTGAAATGATGGCTAAGACAGGACAATTAGTAGATTATATAGAGGGGGTAATAAATAATGAAAAATAATTTTAAAATATTTTTAGCAATTTTGATACTATTTATGATGGTAGTTTCTCCTGTGAAAGCAGTAAATCAAGTTGAAGTGGAAAAAGTAAAGATAGGGGAAATAAGTGAAGAAAAGGTTATTAATGGGCAAGCAACACCAGCTAAATCTATTGCTGTTATGTCAACTGTAAATACAGAAATAGAAAAAATGAACGTTGAACTAGGAGATTATGTAGAGAAAGGAGAAAAAATTGCAGTTTTTAAAGATGATCAATTGCAAGTACAATTAGATCAGGCCAAAGCATCTTTGAAGTCAGCTAAGGCAAATCTTGAAAGATTGAAAAAGGGGCCAAATGAAAATGACAAAAATGCTAGTTTAGCAAATATCAAACAGGCAGAGGCCTCTTTAGAAATGGCGCAATCACAACATAATTTGCTTATAGAAGGTGCAAGTGAGGAAGATTTAAAAAGTTCTAAAGAATCATATAATAAGGCTAAAGCCTCATATGAAGGGGCGAAAAAATCTTTAGAATCTATAGAAAAGACATATAATGATAAAACTTCTTTAAAACAACAATTAAATAATGCAGAAATGCAAAAAGAAAGTTCAAAAAGACAATGGGATAGTACTAAAAATCAATTAAAGCAAAGTAAATTAAGTTTAGAGCAAGCAGAAAATAGTTTGGCTCAAGCTAAAAAAGAATATAATAGGATAAAGAATCTATATGAAGATGGAGCAGTAACAGAAAAAGAATTTGATGCTGTAAAAAGTCAATATGATAATGCACAAATTTCTCTTCGTAATGCAGAATCTGCTGTAGTAAGTTCTGAAATAGCAGTTGAGCAAGCAAAAATAAGCTATGACGGTGCAAAGAAAAGTTATGAATTAACTAAAAAAATGTATGATGATCCAACAGAATTAAAACAGCAGTTAGAATCAGCAAAAACTCAAGTAGAGGTATCCCAGGCAAATATGGAAATAGCCAAGGCTAATTATGAAAAAGCAAAAAAAGGTGCAAGGGATGAAGAAGAAAATAGTAGTATTGCTCAAGTAAAACAAGCAGAGGGAGCTTTAGAAAGTGCAAAAGCCAATCATGAAAAATTATTAGATGGAGCAAGTGATGAGGAAATAAAGTCTTCTGAAGCTCAAGTAGAGCAAGCTCAAGCTTCTTTAAAACAAGCAAGGTTAAGATTAGAAGATGCAATTATTGAGAGTCCGATTTCTGGGTATGTAGCTACTCTAAACGGTGAAGAAGGTCAACTTATGGGCCAAGGAAACTCTTTATTAACAATAGTAAAATTAGATCCTATATATGTTAATTTAGGAGTAAGTAGTGAACTTTTAACTAAAATTGAAAAAGGTGATAAAGTAGAAGTAGAATTTTTAGATTTTGAAAATAAAATAGAAAAAGGAAAAATTGAGATGATTAGTCCTATACGTGATCAACAAAGCCAACTATACACAGTAAAAGTTAAAGTAGATAATAAAGATAATAAAGTAAAAGCAGGAATGTTTGCTGATGTATATTTTAATTTTAATAAAAAAGATGGAGCACTTTTACTTTCAATAGACGCAGTTAATGATATTGATGGAGAGCCTTATGTATTTGTAGAAGAAAATGGTGAAGCTGTGAAAAAAGATATTGAGCTTGGTATTATTAATAAAAATAAAGTTGAAATTTTAGAAGGATTAAGTGAAAACGAAAATGTAATAATAGAAGGAAATTCATCTCTACAGAATGGCGATAAGGTAGAGGTGGTTAATTAATGAAATTATCGAATTTATCAATTAAAAGACCAGTAACAACTACAATGATTGTTTTGCTAGTAGTTTTACTGGGGATTATTTCTTTTAATAGAACAAATATTGATTTATTGCCTGATATAGTATATCCTGGAGCAGCTGTAATTACTAGTTATGATGGAGCTGGGCCAGAAGAGGTTGAGACAATGGTTACAAAACCTCTAGAAGGGTCTTTAGCTACTGTAACTAATATCCAGACTCTTTCGTCAACTTCAAATAAAGGGCAATCTACAGTAATGGCTGAATTTAATTGGGGTACAGATATGGATACAGCTTCGATGGATATGAGAGAGAGTGTTGATTTAATAAGGGATGCCCTTCCTGATGATGCAAGTGATCCTTATGTTGTAAAATTTGATCCATCAATGATGCCTATTATGCAATTAGGTGTTACAGCAGATTTAGATTTAGCTGAATTAAAAGAATTTATTGAAAATCAAATTTCGCCAAAATTAGAAAGATTGGATGGAGTTGCTACTGTAAATTTAGTTGGAGGAAAAGAAAGGGAGATATTAGTAGAGGTAAATGAGAATAAATTAAATAATTATAATATTTCTTTTGAAAATATACGTAATACTTTAATGGCTAATAATCTGAATATGTCTGGTGGTAGTGTACGGAGAGGAAGTTTAGAATATTTAGTAAGAGTAACAGGAAAATTTGATTCAGTTTCTGAAATAAAAAATTTAAAAATTGCAAGCAATAGCGGTGGAACAGTTGAATTAGAAGAAGTTGCTACAGTTACTGATACATTTAAAAAAATGTCTACTAAATCAAGATTAAATGGTAGTCCAAGTATAGGTTTAACTATTCAAAAAGCCACTGATGCTAATACTGTTGCGGTTTCAAATAGAGTTCAAGATGAATTAGATAAAATTATGAATTCTAATAATAATAATTTGCAAGTAATATCAATAATGAATCAGGCTGATTATATTGAGCAATCTATAGGTAATGTAGGAAGAAATGCTCTTTTTGGTGCTTTATTGGCTGTGATTATACTCTGGGTTTTCTTACATAACTGGAGAAGTACTTTAATAATTGCAACAGCAATTCCTATTTCAATAATAACTACATTTACATTAATTTATTTTGGTAATTTAACTATAAACTTGATGACCTTAGGTGGATTGGCACTTGGAGTAGGAATGTTAGTTGACAACTCAATTGTTGTTTTAGAAAATATTTATAGATATCGAAAAGAGGGAAAGACTAGACTTCAAGCTGCAAAAAAGGGTAGTAATGAAGTAGGAATGGCTATTGCCGCTTCAACTTTGACTACAGCTGTAGTCTTTTTACCTGTAGTGTTTGTAGGCGGAATGGCTTCTCAGATATTTCAGGAACTAGCACTTACTGTTTCCTTTGCATTATTAGCTTCATTATTAGTTTCTTTAACAATAATTCCAGTAATGTCATCAAAAATATTAAAAGTTAATAAAAATGATAATGACAAAAATAAATGGTTAGAAAAAATTAAAGATAAATATTCTAGAAGTTTAAATTGGACTATAAATCACCGTTGGTTGGTATTAACTTTAGTTGTAATAATTTTTGTAGGAAGTATATTTTTATATCCATTAATTGGTTCAGAATTTATACCCAGTATGGACCAGGGCCAATTTACTGTTGATATTTCTCTTCCTATAGGAACAAATATAGAGAAAACTGAAAACACTGCAGCCGAGATAGAAGAAAGAATTTTAGAAATTCCTGAAGTAGATAGTCTTTTAACAAATATCGGAACTTCAGGTCAAAGCATGGGAACAGAATCCTCTAGTACAGAAATAGCAAGTATAGCAGTTAACCTAGTAGACTTAGCTAAAAGAGATAGAAGTACTTTTGAGGTGATGGAAGAATTACGTAATAAAATTAATTTGGCAGGTGTAGAAACAGATATTTCCGCTATGGATATGATGGGAGGAGGTATTACTGGTGGTAAAGCAATAGAAGTTAGAATTTTAGGTGATAATTTAGCTACTTTAGAAGAAGTTGCTCAATCAGTGAAAAATGAAATGGAGAACGTTAGAGGGGTAAGAGAAATCGAAGATAGTATTTCTGAGGGCAGGCCAGAGATGCAAATTAGTGTTGATAGAGGATTAGCAACTAATTATGGATTAACTATTGCTCAAATTGGCTCCTTTTTGGATACTGCAGTAAGTGGAAGCAATGCTACTCGCTATGAAGTAGGAGGAGAAGAATATGATGTTACAGTTAAATTAGAAGACAATGCAGTAGAAACTCCAGAAGATCTAAAAAATATGACTATAAGTAGTTCACAGGGAGCAAAGGTTAAGTTAGATAGTATTGCAGATTTTTCTATTGAAAAAGGACCACAATCAATTACTAGAGAAAATCAGCAAAGGTATGTAACAGTTAATGCTGCTCTTTTTGAAAGAGATTTAGGAGATGTAATGGA
Organism: Bacillota bacterium; assembly: GCA_051744825.1. Classification (GTDB taxonomy): domain Bacteria; phylum Bacillota; class Halanaerobiia; order Halanaerobiales; family DATFIM01; genus DATFIM01. Next base: position 6,514 of record JBNJDL010000027.1, read on the forward strand.
AGATATACAAAATAGATTAGATAGTAATTTAAATTTACCTGAAGGATATTCATTAGAATATGGTGGAGAATATCAAGAAATGATAAGTGCCTTTAGTGATTTAGGTTTTGCATTAATTTTGGCCGTGGTTTTAGTTTATATGGTCATGGCTTCACAATTTGAATCTTTAGTTGATCCTTTTATTATAATGTTTACAGTTCCTATGGCGATAATAGGTGTATTAACTGGATTGTTTATTACTGGTCACACAATTTCAGTAGTATCTATAATTGGAATGGTAATGTTAGCAGGTATAGTTGTAAATAATGCTATAGTATTAGTTGATTATACAAATACTCTCAGAGAGAGAGGGAAGACTCTTAAAGAAGCTGTTATTGAAGCTGGAAAGGTAAGATTAAGACCTATACTTATGACTGCCTTAACAACAATTTTAGCTTTATTACCGATTGCTTTAGGTTTTGGTGAAGGTTCAGAAATGCAGGCTCCAATGGGAGTAGTTGTAGTAAGTGGTTTGTTAGTAGCTACTTTCTTAACTCTATATATAGTCCCAGTTTTATACATTATATTTGAAAAATTTGCAAAAAAAGTAAAATAAGAATAATAAAAAGCCCTTTACTAATGAATTTATTAGTAAAGGGTTTTTGTTTTAAAAGCTATTAAATTATTTAAAAATTAATTTTTTATTTTGGTACTGTAATTAATCTTTTTTTCAATCCAGGGACCTAAAACAGGAATTAAAATAGCAATAGCAATTAAAAAAGAGCTAAAATGATTTTTACTAACTGTATCTTCCATAGCAATTACTAATAAAAGATGTTCTACTAACCCCCAGACTAAAAGACCTAAAATGGCACCTGCTAAAATAACAGGAATTTTAAGAATTTTCCAAAGTAAATCATTCATTTTATATTTAAATTTTCTAAACCAAATATTACTTTGATGTGCCCCCCAAAATCCAGTGATTCCAACATAAATTCCAAAAAGAACAAAAAATATACTTGCTATAGGGGGCCAGGCATTAAATATTGAAATACTTAAAGCTATTAGCATAGCTATTAATCCACTTGTAGTTGCTTTTCTTCCTGCCTTTATTATAAAATAGTCTTCACTATTATGATTATTGTTATAATATTGCATATAATGCCTCCTAGTTTTATAATTATTATTTAATATTATATCATATTTTTTTAAGTATTTAAAAATTTATCAATATCTTCTTTTATTACAGAAAGTGATTTTTTCCAAAAGTCAACAGATTGTACATCAATATCAAGCATTGAGGCAACATCTTCAATACTATTTTTTCCAGTTTCAGCTAATAAATTGTCATATTTTTCTCTAAATCCTTCTGGAGAGTCTTCATATTGTGCATATACTCCTTTACCAAAGAGAAGACCAAAGGCATATGGGAAATTATAATAATTTAGTTCTCCAGAATAATAATGTGGTTTAGGTATCCACATATACGGGTGAAGATTTTCATGATCTAGTCCTTTTCCATAGGCTTTCTTTTGAGCTTCAAGCATTAATTCTTTTAATTCATCTACATTTAATGATGAATTTTTTCTTTTTTCAAATACTGATTTTTCAAAAAGAAATCTACTATAGATATCTACTATAACCTGGGCTGCTTGTGAAATAGAGTTTTCTAAAATAGCTAAAAATTCTTTTCCATCTGTTTTTTCTAAAGCAGCTTTAGTTATAATTGTTTCATTAAAAATAGAAGCAGTTTCTGCTAAAGGCATAGGGTAAGAAGTGTTTAAAATTGCTTCATCTTTCAAACAATTTCCATGATAAGCATGTCCTAGTTCATGAGCTAGAGTAGTTACATTACTAAAACTACCATTAAAATTAGTTAAAATTCTACTTTCAGAAATAGGCTGTATATTAGAACAGAAAGCTCCTCCCCGTTTACCTTCTCTAGGCTCAGCATCAATCCAATTATTTTCAAAAGCATTTTGTACAAAATCAGCTAATTTGTCATCAAAAGAGCGAAAATTATTAATAATAAAGTCAGCTGCTTCTTCGTAACTATAATTTGATTTACTTTCTCCTATAGGTGCAAAGAGGTCATAAAACGGTAAAGCATTGTCATGACCAAGCATTTCAGCTTTTTTGAGAAAATATTGATGGAAGTTATCTAAATTTTCTTTGATAGCTTCTAACATAGAATCGAGAGTCTCTTTACTCATCCTAGAATCTATTAGTGTTTTTTCTAAAGGATTGTCATAACCTTTAAATTCGATTCTTGTTAATACTTCTCCTTTGATACCATTTAAGGCTTGAGCAACAGGTTCATCAATTTCTTTATAAGCTTTTAGCTCTGTTTCATAAGCTTTTTTTCTGACTTCTGGATCAGGACTATAAGCTTTATTTCTTAATTCTGGAAGAGGTATTTTTGTTTTTTCTCCATTTAATTCAAAATCTATCATTAATGTAGAAGTTAATTTTTGTTGTAATTTAGTCCAAGCTTTTGAGCCAGTATTTTTCATTTTTGCTATAATATATTCTTCTTTATCACTTAATAGATATTTGCTTTTTTCGGCCATTTCTTTAATAAAAAATTCGTGTTCTTTAATTTTATTTTTATCTGTATTTTTAATTAAAGATTTTAAATTATCAATTTGACCTAACCATTTTTGAAATTTAACATAAGAAACAGTAATTTCAGTATATTTATTTTCTAATATCTCAATATTTTCAGCTGCTTTTTTATTATTTGCATCTACACTTTGATTTAAGCGCGAAAAAGTCATTAATAGACTATATTTATTTTGAAAATTGCTTGCTAATTCAATAAATTTAGCCATTTTTTCCTCTTTTTTTTCATGGTTGTTTAACGAATTCTTTGCCCATTCATTAATTTCATTAATAATTTTGTTTAATTCAGTAAAATCTTCTTTGAATTTTTCAGATTCAAAAGAAGGATATAGTTTTTCTAAACTCCATCTTTTTTTCATTTTAATTGCCTCCATTTTTCATATTTTTTAAAATTTTTTTAATATATCACTTTAAATATTTTCTTCTATAAAGTTTTAACTTTTCCTTCATTGATTTTATAAACATTATTATATAATTTAATAAAGGATAAATTAGATAATTGTAGAATTTACTAATAAAAGAAAATTAATTTTGGCGGAACGATTTTTATAAAAGGGGTGAAAATATGATTACTACGGTTACCTTAAATCCAGCTATTGATAGAGAATATTTTGTTAAAGAACATAAACCAGGTGAAAATAATTATATTTATAAAAAAGAAAATATGAAAATTTCTCCTGGAGGAAAAGGGCTAATGGCTGCTATTGATTTGAAAAAATTGGGTTATTCTGATGTGCAAAATATGGGCTTTGTTGGAGGAAGACAGGGGCTATTTTTTGAAAAAATGGTACAAGAATATAGAATAACGACTAATTATATATACACTGAGCAGGAAATTAGAAATAATACTAAAATAATTGCTAAAGACCCAATAACATATACTCAATTTAATGACTATACTTATGCTGTGAAAAAATCTGAGATAGAAGATTTTATAAAAAGATTTAAACGGGGTATTAGTGATAGTGATTTAATTTTATTGGCTGGCTCAATTCCAGCTGGAGTAGATTTTGATATTTATGCTAGATTAATTGATATTTGCAATAAAAAAGGGAAAGATGTTTTTTTACAGGCAAGTGGAGAGGCTTTAAAACAAGCTTTAGATAAAAATCCGAAAATAGTTTCCATTTATTTTAAACATACAGATAAAATTTTAGATAAAAAAGTTTCTTCTCTTGATGATTATATTAAAATGGGAAAAGAAATCTTAAAAAGAGGGGCAGAATATGCAATAATCCCATTTCATTCAGATCGTTTATTATTTACCAAAGATAAAGTATATTGTCTTTCTCCATTAGATTTTTGTTTAACTAATTGGTTAGGGGCAGGAGATGCTTATAATGCAGCCTTCTTTGATTATTATTATCAATATGGATTTGAATTTGTAGAAGCAAATAGAAGAGGGGCAGCGGCTGCACTGGCTATAGCAGAAAATAACTCTTTATTTTTGGAAAGTCACGAAAATATAGAGAAAAATATTGAAAGAATTATAGTAAAAGAATTGGAGGGATAAGATGGGTATAGTTAAGGATTATATGTTAAGAAGTTTAAATTCTGTAACTGAGGATGATTCAATAGCTGATACAATAAGATTAATGTGTAAAAGAGAAATGGCAGTTTTACCTGTAGTAGATGATGATAATAAATTTATAGGTAGTATTTATAGCCAAAATATTTTGAAGAATATTTTACCTGAACAATATGGGTTTATGGACACACATAAAATTTTATATGAAATTAATCAGGCTGCAGAAACTTTAGGAGAAATAAAAGATAGGAAAGTCAAAGATTATATGCTTTCTAATACTAAAACTATAAAAGAAAAAGATAGTATGGACAAGGTTAGTAATTTGATGTTAAAAAATGAAGAATCATATATTTTCGTAATCAATGATAAAGGTGATCTAAGAGGTTATATATCTAGAGCAGATTTATTATTATATTTATTAAATGTTTCAGAAAATAAAGACCATGTATAAAATAATTTTATTTAACTAATTGAGGTGTGAAAAATGGATGGAGAAATAATTTCTAAATTAAAAGAAGTAGAAAATTGGTATGTTGCTAATTCAGCTGGTGATAAAGGAATATATTTAATTGCTATCTTTTTGGGATTTGCACTTTTTTCGATTTTACTTTCCAAAAAATATAAAACTCCAATTGTAGTTGGCTATGTATTTTTAGGTATTTTATTAAGTGTTGATTTAGTTAAATTTTTACCGTTTATTAATGAAAATCAATTAGCCTGGTATGAGTTTACTTTAAAATCTTTTAATTATATAACAAATATCGCTTTGGCATTTATAGCTTTTACAATCGGTAGTGAATTATCAATTAAAATGATCAGAAAAATGGGAAAGAATATTTTGGTTATTGTTATTATGCAATCAGTTGGTGCTTTTTTGATTGTGAGTTTAGCAGTATTTTATTTAGCAGGACAACCTAGTTATATTGCTTTGTTATTAGGAGCTATTTCATCTGCAACTGCTCCAGCAGCCACTGTTATGGTTTTACAGGAATATAATGCACAAGGACCTGTAACATCAATGATAATGGCTGTTGTTGCTATAGATGATGCTATTGCTTTGATAATATTTAGTTTAATTAGACCTTTGGCTATGATTCAATATCAAGGAGGAGGAGAATTTTCAATTACAGAAGCTTTGGTGCATCCTTTATATGAAGTTGTTTTTTCTATAATTCTTGGAATAATTTTAGGTTATTTATCTCAGAAGTATATTTTAAAATTTGAAGATAAGACTAAAAAAATAATGACAATTATTACAACAATTATAAGTGGCTCTGCTTTAGCTATTTATTTTAATTTGTCTCCACTGATTACAAATATGAGTGTTGGATTTGCGTATAGAAACTTTGCTCCTAAAAATCCAGGTATTGATAAATACATGGATACCTTAACTATTCCTCTATATGCTATGTTTTTCATTTTGGCTGGTACAGAAATAAGATTGAGCAATATTTTTAGTGGTGGATTTTTATTAATAGCCCTTGTCTATTTTTTTTCAAGGTTATTTGGAAAAATTGGAGGCTCTTATTTAGCAGGTGTTATTACTAATGCCTCTGAAAATATTAAAAAATATGTAGGTTTAGGCTTATTACCTCAAAGTGGAGTAGCAATTGCAATGGCCTATACTGTACAAAAACAATTTGCTGTTGAGCCTAAAATAGGCTTGTTGGTTTTTAATACTCTTTTATTTACTGCTGCTATTACTGAAGTTGTAGGTCCTTTAGCTACAAAATATGCTATTACTAAAGCAGGTGAAATTAATAAATATTAGTATTAAACAAAGGGAGGTTTTAAAACCTCCCTGAAGATTTACTCCCAGCCACCTAACATAAGAAGTATTAGAATTAAAAAGATGATAAAAACACAACTATCTCCACAACCAGTATTACAATCTAATTTTTCAGCCATAAGTAATCCTCCTTTTAATTTTTTTATTTCTTACAGTATAATATATGAGTTTTTTTAAGAAATGTGAAAAATAATATTGTAAATATAATGACTATAATACTAAAGTTAAAGAAATAATTGACAGAAAATAAAGAATAATATACCATTAAAAGTAATAACAGTTATTAATATTTGCTTTAAAATATTAGTGAGGTGATGAATTTGCAAAAAAATATTTTAATTGGTGGTGAAGCAGGACAAGGTTTACAGACTGTGGCTGGAATCTTAGGTAAAACTTTATTTAGATTAGGTTATGAAGTTTTTACTACTAAAGATTACATGTCTCGAGTAAGAGGAGGGCATAATTTTATTAAAATTGTTTTTGGAGATGAAAGTATATCAGCTCCGTCCAAAGAAATAGATTTAATTATTGCTTTGAATGAAAAAAGTATTAAAAGACATCAGGATAAGTTAAAAGATAATGGTGTAATTTTATTTGAAGATGATAAAGACTTTAATAAAGTGGTTAAAGTAGATGCACAAAATATTGCTTCAGAAATTAATATTAAGGGAAAAAATACTGTGTATATTGGGGCAGCATTAAAATATTTTGGCTTAAGTTTAGATGAATGTAACAAAGTTATTGAAGAAAGTTTCTCAGATGAAAAAATAGTTAATGATAATATCGAGTTGTTAAAGAAAGGGTTTGAAAGTATAGAAGCTAATGAAAAAGTGAAAGAAATTAGTGAAAATGATAATAGAATTTATATTGATGGAAATACAGCAGTAGGTTATGGAGCAATAAGTGCTGGACTTAGCTATTATTCTGCTTATCCTATGTCTCCCTCTACTGGAATAATGAATTATGTTGCTTCTAAACAGGAAGAACTAGGTATAGTAGTTGAGCAAGCTGAAGATGAAATCGCTGCAATAAATATGGCCTTAGGGGCTTCATATGGTGGAATTAGAGCAATGACAGGAACTTCTGGAGGTGGACTCTCATTAATGGCAGAATCAATAGGTTTAGCTGCGATTACTGAAACGCCTTTAGTTATAGCTAATGTGCAAAGACCTGGTCCAGCTACTGGACTTCCTACAAGAACAGAGCAAGGAGATTTGCTTTTTGCAATAAATATTTCTCAAGGAGATATACCTTTAATGGTAATTGCTCCTCGTGATCATGAAGATGCCTTTTATCAAACAATAAGAGCGCATAATTTGGCAGAAAAATATCAAATTCCAGTTATTATATTAAGTGATCAATATCTGGCTGATTCAACTGTAAGCATTGATGAATTTGATTTTTCAAAAGTAGAAATAAATCGACATTTAATCGATAAAAAAGATGGTGATGATTATAAAAACTATAAAAGATATGAATTTACTGAAGATGGTATTTCTCCTAGAGTATACCCAGGTTTATTAAAAGGAGAAACTGTTTTAGCAGATAGTGATGAGCATGATGAAAAAGGCCATATAGTAGAAGAATCTGAAAAAAGAATAAAAATGACAGATAAGAGAATGAAGAAATTGGAAAAATTAATAGATGAAGATTTATTAAAACCTGAATTATATGCTAACGATAATATAGATTATCTATTTCTAAGTTGGGGTTCTACTTTTGGAGTCTTAAAGGAAACAGTTGATTTATTGGAAGAAGATAATATTAATGCTGGAGTATTGAGTTATAGTGATATTTGGCCATTAGAAAAAGAAGAAATAAAAAAATGGGCTAAAAAAGATATAACTTTAATTGATGTGGAAAATAATGCAACCGCCCAGTTTGCAAGACTTTTACGTTCGGAAACAGGAGTTCATGTTGATAATAAAATATTAAAATATGATGGTAGACCTTTTACTGTTGAAGAAATTTATAATAGATTTTTAAGTGAGGTGAAATAATAATGTTTAAAGAAAGTAAAGAAACAGCCTGGTGTCCTGGATGTGGGAACTTTCCTTTAAGAACTGCTCTAAAAAATGCTTTAAATGAACTAGACTTTAGTCCTGAAGAAGTAACAATGTTTACAGGTATAGGACAGGCAGCAAAAATGCCTCATTATATAAATGTTAATGGTTTTAATGGATTACATGGTCGCTCACTTCCACCTGCAATTGGGATGAGAATAGCTAATCAAAATATAAAAGTAATAGTTGAATCAGGTGATGGTTGTAGTTATGGTGAAGGCGGAAATCATATTTTGCATAATATTAGACGTAATCCGGATTTAGTTCAATTAGTTCATGATAATCAAATATATGGTTTAACAAAAGGACAAGCTTCGCCAACAACTGAAAAAACTATGCATACTAAGGTTCAAACTAATGGAGTTAATTCTGAGCCTTTTAATCCAGTTAAATTTGCCTTAAGTATGAGAGCAAGTTTTGTTGCAAGGGCATTTGTAGGAAATAAAGATCATTTAAAAGAAATAATAAAAAAGGCTCTAGAACATAGAGGTTATGCTTTGATAGATATCTTACAGCCTTGTGTTTCATTTAATAAATTAAATACTTATCAGTGGTATTCTAAAAGAGTTTATGAATTAGAAGACCATGATGATAGTGATTACTATAAAGCACTTAAATTATCTGAGAAATGGGGAGAAGAAATACCTATAGGTATTTTTTATAAGGAAGAAAAAACTACTTTTAGAGACAGGTTAACTCAACTTGATGATAAAGCTTTAGTTGATAAAGAAGCAGATCATGAAAAAATTAAAAGTTTTATGAATGAATTTAAATAATAAAAGGGAGTGATATTATGGCTAAAGATGTTTATGATTTTGCTGTTGAATTTGAGAGAGAGCATAGAGATTTTTATAAACAAATGATTGAATCCACAAATGAAGAAAGTTTGAAAAGTGTTTTTGAAAAGTTAGTTGAACAGGAGGAAAAGCATGAAAAAATAGTTCGTCAATTACAAAATTCTGAAAAAGTTGAGCATGTAGAGTCAAAAATAATACCTGATGCTAAAGAAACATTTGAAAAAATTGCTTCAAATTTACCGGACTCAGTTTTGCCAGATGATCAAGTTGAATTATATAAAAAAGCCAGAGAAATGGAAGAAAGAACCTATGAATTTTATACAGAAAAAGCAGATAAAGCTGAAAAAACCCAGGTGAAAAAAGTCTTTGAAAAATTAGCTCAGGAAGAAAAAAAGCATGAAAATATTTTAAATAATTTAATTGATTTTGTAAATAAACCAAATACTTGGTTAGATGATGCAGAGTGGTATCATTTAGAGGACTATTAAGAAATAAAATTAAGAGGCAGAAAATAATTAAAATTCTGCCTCTTAATTTTTTTCAACTCCAGTTGTTATTATTATTTCTATTAAATATATATTATTAACTACTTTAATAATTATTTTCTTGAATTATTAGTTATAATATTTTATAATATTAAGGCGTTAAAATCTAAGGAGTTGAAGAGTAAATGGAACATATTGTTTTAGTTGGAATTGCTTTGGGCTTAGATGCCTTTGGAGTAGCTTTAGGTCTTGGCTGTGGTAATATACTTGTAAGTAAGCAAAAGATATCACTAGTATTATCATTTTCTTTTTTTCAATTTCTATTAACTTTTTTTGGAGCAATTCTCGGTAGTTATATCAATAATAATGTTTTTCAGATTTCAAATTATTTAAGTGGAGCTATAATATTATTTATAGGTTTACTTTTGTTAAAAGAAGGTTATGAAAGAGAAGAAGCATGTACATATACAAGTTTTTCTTTATTATCATATATAATGTTAGGGGTTAGTGTTAGTATAGATGCTCTTGGGGTTGGCTTTTCTTTAATGAATTCCTTTGCTATTAAAGTGATTTTGAATAATTCTTTAATAATCGGAATAATTACTTTAATTATGACAATATTATCTTTTAGAATAGTTCGTTATATTAAAAAGTTAAGTCTTGTAGAAAAATATGCAGATTATATAGGAGGAATAATTTTGGTGATTTTTGGCTTAAATATGATATTTTAACTTAATTAAGGAGGCGATATTATCGAAGAAGAAAATAAGCGAAAAGATAAGAAAATTCCATTTATAATATCAATCACTTATTTGCTCTCTTTAATTACAATTAGACTTTCTGCACATATTGCAGGATCAGTTAATAGTGAAGTTGCCCAAATAGTTAAACAGGGAACAGAAGGCTTGAATTTTTATATTGGTAGAAATATTATTTTATTTGGGTATCA
>JBNJDL010000028.1:0-16497 GCA_051744825.1 Bacillota bacterium
ATGGCATATTTGTGATTGCGATTATTTGTGAAATTGGCCCATTGTTCTTTGGCTCTGTAATCACGGTCAAATATTTGAAATGCTTTAGTTATGTATTTGCTGTCAAAATCGGGAATTGCCATTTGTGTGCCTCCTTATTTTATGTAATATATTATATGATGTTCAATATTTTCTTTAAAATGATCTTTTTATCTTTTGGCTTAATATAAATATCATTACTTTTAAACTTCAAAAGAACCGGAAAATATATCACTTCCGATTCTTTTTGAAGTTAATATTGAAAACTCATTTATATAATTTTATCTTTCTTCAAAAGAAGCAATATCAACTATAACACTTCTGGATTCAGTTAATTCTTTCTCTTCTTCTATCAAAATATGTCCTTTAGATATACATCTGCCTTTCACAAGCTTTTTTAATTTTTTCTTCCACTTGTTTTTATTATCAAAATCTGAAGCAATTGACTTTAGTTCATTATCCGGTGGCATGAAATATATTTTTTGACTAGCCATCTGCAATCTTGAAATTTCATCTTTACTTAGTTGCCCTCGCAAGAATTGAGTAGAGAATATACCTGAAAATCCAAATTTCCTTCCTTCAGTTAATATTTTTGCAGTTGGAGATTTTGAACTATGATCAAGGTTTTGAGCCTCATCTATAACTAAAGATAATGGTTTTTGTTCAGATCCATTTTGCTTTTTATAATACCAAAGATCCCAAAGTAAAAATTCAGCTATTAATAATTTTATATCCTGAGAAAAACCCGAAAGTTGAATAACACTTACCCTGCCATCATTTTGAACAATTTCGTCCCAACTGAAATCTTTATCAATCTTAAAAGGATGTTGATTAAAAAATGAATTTAACTGAGATAAAGCAGTATTAGAATATCCTGAATCATCTTCATTTAATTTTTCCCTTAATATATCAAAATTCATTTTTTCTCCATATTCCTCTACTCCTTCTTGAACAGCGTTATATATAGTATTTAATTGCTGTATACCCAAAGTAGGATAAATTGCACCTATAACACTTTTTATTCTTTCAGCAACATCATAAGGTTTTTCTTTTCGAGAAAGATTTTCATCCAAAATTATATTATTCATCTTAAATGGATTTATACCTATTTTATCCTTAATTAAATAATATTGCTTAAGTTTGTCCCCAATTTTAGATTTAAATTTATCTTCTAATTGATTTGACTTAAAACCATCTGTATAATCAACTATTAAACTTGGTACATTATTTTGGGACAACTCATATAATATAGTCTGGATCAAATAAGTTTTACCTTGTCCAGATTTTCCAGATATCAATAAATGTCTGTTTGGTAAACTTGGATGACCATATTCCCAATAGATTTTCTTATTTGACCCATTTATCTTACCAAAATAAAGACGAATATCTTTCAAATTATTAAATTCAAAACTTCCATTATTATTAACCTCATTAATTTCAGTTTTTTCATTTGTTGAAATCTCATTAAAAGAATCATCAGGGTTATTTTTTATAATATCTTTTTTCCCCTTTGTTATATTTTTCTTCATTTTTTCAGACAATAGTTCCTCAACTTTTATATCATATTCTTCATTAATAAGTTTTTTTCTTATTTCTTTTGTTTTTAAACTCAGCCCAGAATATACATGTTTTTCACTAAACCTTAAAATATTAATTTTCTCTTCTTTTACACAAGCACTATAGGTTAAATCTTTTTCAAAAGAAACAACCGATCCTTTACCAATGATTTTATTTAGTTTGTCGCTAATAATAAATTTATCATTGGCTAATTTATTTTTTATTTTCTCTAAATCTTCTTTCCCAGCTTTGTCAAACATATTTAATCTAAATATGTTTTTAAAATTAGAAACATATAATTGCATGAAGAAATTTCTATAAAATTTATTTATAAATATAGTTCTATCCAACTCTTTTTTTAATCTAAGGTTCTCTCTTAATACTTGATATGTCTTGTTAATTTGTTTTTTTGCTTTTCTAATTTTATTATTACCAATTTTAACTTCTACTGGATGAATATATAACTCTAATGGCGTTGCATTAATATTCACTCCAAGAAATAAGATATCATCAGACATCTTTCCTTTTACATCTAAATTTTTAGCTGAAAACAAACCATCATTTTTCTTAATCCCAGCAATTCCTGCAATTCTAAATATTTCTTCTAAGGAAATAGGGACCCACAATATATCTTCTTTTTCTAAAAAGGCTAACATGTATTTTATGGAAGCTATTTCACTTAATTTAGATCTAGTATAACTTTGATCTTGGCTTAAGATATTAAGTAACCATTCACCGTTAATTGAATTAAAAAGCTTAATTATATTTTCTATAGTCGCATTATCATACTTAGCATCTTCATATTCTGTTAAAAAAGATCTTATAATATCAGAATATTGTTCTGATTTATTAGTTATTGTAATAGCATCTAATTGATCAAATTTAGTATATTGATCACTATAATGTAATACTATAGTTTTATCATCTAGGTTCTGAAAAAAATCAATATCAACAATAGGGTTTATAAATGTTACCCACATTGATTGATCAAGAGCATTTTTAATTTGATCTTCTTGATTTATTGAATAAAGAGAAACTAATGTTTCATTTTTAGAATACGGATTCTTAGCATTATTATCTAAATTTCTATTTAACTCATTTAAATATTTTGCAGTTTCAATTAACAAATTATTATTATACTCAAGATTTTTTAGTCCAAAACCCATACGATAATCTTTATCTTTTAAGTTAGATTTTACTGATGATTTAAGCCCTCCCATTGATAATCCAGAAGGCAACTTTTCCATTTCATAGTATGCAAATTCATTTTCCTTTTTTAATTCATAAAAAGAAATATGAGCATATTGGAAATTATAACTCTCAATCATATAATACTTTATCGATCTTCTAATAGCTAACATAACATCATATTTACTATAAGTTTGAACATCTAACTTTAATCCCAAAAACTTTTCAATTTCTTCAGCTGAATCAAAAGAAAATAACTTATCAAAAGAATTTTTATTTTCTTGATTATAAAATTTAACTTCAAATTTAGGAACTTGAGATATGTTTTTTTGTTTTAATTGATTAAGAATATTTTCAATCATACCTACTAATATATTTAAATCATTCTCTACATTTATAATATTAATCTTCATTATTGGTCTTTCTTTGCCTTGAAAAATATAATTGAAGTGTTTTTGGAATTGATTGATTTTTTCATCTATTATTTGAGAAATATAATCATAAGATTTTTCATTTGTTAAATTATTTATTTCTTCATAAACAAGCCACTCCTTTGCATAATTTTGACTCACAGGTTTCATTTTTTTATTATCTTGAATTATATATGGCAATAAATTTTTTGGAGTTAATTGATCTAAAATTTTTGATCTAACATGTTCTTGATCTAATTCTTCATTAATTTTTAATTGATATATTAAGTTTAATGGATGTAAAGGCGATAAATAAATTTGCTTATTTGTTTTAATCATACCAATCTTAAAAAAATTAATTTTTTTATTTAATATTTCATTTTTTTCTATACTATCAATCTTTGAATTAAACTTTCTAATAAAACTAACAATTCTTTCTTTTAAATCACTATTAATATAAGCTAAACTTGGGAGTAAATCATTTTCATTATAAAAATCAATTATTTCCAAATAGGATTCCTTTAAATCATTCGGCAATTCTATATCAATTTTACTTACTGAATTGTTATTTATCTTGCCAAATATAATTTCCTTTTGAATAATTTCAGTTTCATATCTTAAAAACTTTTTAAAACTTGAATACAAAGAAAATTCTTGATTATTAAGTCTAACTTTTTTATCTAAAAATTGAAAATCAGATTTAGTTTCTCGTTTTCTTTTCCAAATCCATTTAGAAGATTTTGGAACAACTTTTTTGTTCTCATCTCTGACTAAAACTGGAATATTATAGCTATCTATATTTAAATCAAAAAGCAATTGATCTTCATCCCAGTAATTTTTATTAAATCTCACTTGATATTTTTTATCTTCTTTTGAAATCTCAACCTCGTCTTTTTCACATGTAACCCCATAATCAGATGGAATATTTATTCCATCGTAATTTTCTTTAACTTCTATATATTCTTTTTTGTTAGTAGCTTTTATTAAATAATCTGTTTTTATATCTTGTAATGTTTCCGATTTGATTGGCAAATTAGCAATATAAAATTTATACTCTGAATGTGTCTCATCATTATGCTTATAAATAGCCCTAACAAATTTAGATTTATGAGCTTTTTCAATATTTACATATAATTTTTTTCCACTAGTTTCAGCAACATCTTTACTTGTTGGAGAAATAAAATCAGATTTTAAATATTGATCAAATTTAAATTCAAGAGTATATTCTTTTAATTTGTTTTCATTAAATACAATTATATGTCTTTTTCTGCGCCCAGCTTTCGTAGCTCTTTGAGGCTTCTCCCAGTAAACAATATCATCCTCAAAATCTTTACTATTAGATTCAATATATTCAAGTGGCTGAAAATTATTTTTATTTTCTAAAGATTCATTAATAACGCTAAAATTATTTAGCTCCCAATCATCACTATTCAATTTTTCAGCCCCATTTTCATCAAATTTATCTTCAATTTCTTCTTTTGCATCTCGGTTAGCTTTTATTGATTCAACCATTTTATATATTTCATTGTTCTTTTCTAATCTTTCTTTCATATTTTTTCGGCTAAATCCTGATAAATCATGATCTGGGAAAATATTAAATTTTTTATATTCTCCATCTTCTATTTCTCCTTTTTCAATAAACGATAGAACTTCTTCTAAGTCCCAAATGAATTTTTGACTATTATTTTTATTAGAAATATTGTTTAAATAAAACTTCAATATTTCTTCTTCATGCTTTTTTAAAGAAGATTCTTTCATATCAGATTTTAAGTTTTTAGAAATTCTACCCAAATATAAGGGTTGACCTTCAGCTAATAAATTTTTTGCTCCTCCTAATATACTATCTATTTCTTCATTAAAAATAAATAATATCGCTGCATTATTAAATTCATCTTCATTTTCATCTAGCATATTTCTTAATATAATTAAAAAGTTAGGAGTTATTTCATTTACAGTTGCAGCTATAATAAGTCTTGTTTCATTTAACTTAATCTCATAACTGTTATAAGTGTTTTTTCCTGCCTCATGCTTATACCTAAAAAGTTTTGCAGCAGGATGTTTATTAATTGCTTGATAAAAATTATTAACATGTTCTTTTTCTTCAAACTGAATAAAGTATCTTTCGCCAGAATTTAAATTGTCATTAAAATAATTAACAGTTTTTCTTACTAGATATTTATAAAATTGCTTTAACATATTGGGCATCACCACTATCACTTTTTTTGTCTAAAACATTTAGCTTATTCAAAAACTCTAAAACCTCTCTTTTTGAATATCTATCTAAATATATCCCCCGTTTTTCATATCTTTCAAATAATTCTTTTACTTTTATCCTTTCATCGTTATTCACACTAACTGCTGTAAGAAAAATCAAAAATTCTTTCGTTATATTTCCAACATAAGATAGCGACCCCCTGCTTTTTAGAAAATATTTCTTACCAATTTCATCTAAAGATAATCGGTATCTGGATTTAGTAGCAGTTTTAACTGCTTGATCTAAAGAATTAATTAAAATTTCTATTAAATTTTCATACTTTTTTTCATCTAAATCAAGATTATCAAGTCCTCTATTATCTCTATATTCAATAATCCATTCCTTTATTATAGCTTTCAACTTTGCTTTATTATTTTCACTTAAATCATTATAAATTTCTCGAAGTTCATCTAAAGTTTTACCTGTCTCATCAAATAAAAAGTTAAGATACTCAATAGCATATATCTGCGGTAATAGTTTTTCCGAATTCCTTTTTATTTCTTTATAATATCCATATTTATAGGATTTTCTTTTTTTACTCCCAGCTTCCCAATTTAAAATATAATATAATTCATGCTTCTTTTCTTGGTCATTTTTTCTTAACTTTAAATATAATTGTGTAATATAATAAAAGTAATAATAAGATAATAGATAATGAAAATTATCCATAAAATAATCTTCATACCCTATTAAATATTCAAAATCTTTCATAAATAAATCGGATATATAATTTAATTTTTTATTATATTTATTTTTCTTTTTATTCCTCTTTTTCAACAAATTAAAATTATTAATAAAAAATCTTGTTAAAACAGTTTCAGGCTCTTTCTCTAATAAAAAATTTTTGATCTTTTCATTTTCTTGCCATAAAACATCTCTTATAAATAAAGCTATTTCTTTTTCTCCTTTACTTTCTTTACTGTCACTTAAAGGCAAATAAAGAAATAACTGAGGAGATAAAATTTCTAATTCATTATTTGGATAAACATAATTTTCTAACATATTTTTGAATTTGTTTTTTTGTTTATTGTTTTCAAATTGAACATTACCATTATTAACCATATAAGTTATTGCATCTTTGATTGAATAATTATCATCCCTTACTTTACCAGTAATCAAACGGCAAAATTCACCTATTACACCATTAAAACCATCTTTGAATTTGGGGCGTTCTGGATTTCTAGTGAAAAAAGGAAATAAATTTGTCCTCTTTCCCTTATAATGAGTTAATTTTTTATTAAAAGATAAAAATTCTTTTAAATTTTCTAAGTTTTTTTTGTACATTTTAGCACTCCCTAAAATTAAAGTATTCAAAAGCTTCATTAAAAGAGAATATATATTCACTATCATCTTCTAAGTCATCTAATAATATTTCTTCGTCACTATTCCCAAAGCCCATTACTTTATCAATAAAATTAACCAATTTAATTGATTCTTCTTTATCAAAAGAATTAGGAATATATCCTCGGTTTATATCTTCAATTAAAGTATATAAGGGATAATCTACATTAATAAAAGCCACCTCTTCTTTATTATTTTTGTTTCTAACACCTAATTCTAGATATAATTTAAACTTTTTAACAATATCCTGGTTTGCTTTATTAATATGATTTGTATAACTCTCTATGTTTAATTTTTGGGCTATTTTTATCTTATTAAAATTAGAATCCATATATTTATAATCTTCATTACTAGGAACACTGCCATTCCATAAATTAATAGCATTTAGTAACTTGTTTTGGATGTCCATTAAATGATACTTTTGACCGGAATAAAATGCAAACAAACTTTTCGTAAATTTTTCATACTGCTTATCATCAAAATAATTGTTAGATTTTTCATCAAAGAAATAAAATAATCTTACATAAGTTTTAATCAACAATATTTGCAAACTCTTATTCAGAGATTTAAAATCATTTAGTTCTTTTAAATAATTAAGTCCTAAGTGATTTAACTGAACATCTAAATTAGTCTCAAAAAAATCATAAATATCATTTGCATTAGATAAAGACAAAATTTTATTATCAAGCATTTCATTACTGTAATCAAATGGATCATTTTCTTTTAATCCCTCTAAAAATTCAGATCTATTTGGATAATCAAAAATTAAGTTTACTAAATGATTACCTAATTTATCTTCAATAACTTCTTCTTTTATTTCATCATTACCCAAATTATTATTAATCACATTATCTTTATTATAATTTGGAGGAACAATTATTGAATATAATAAATCAAGTAAGTCCCTAATAGATATTAATTTCTTTTCCTTAACGATTACTTTTATAATTAAGTTAATGATTCTAGATTGAAAAAATTCATTTTTTAATATCTTATAATTATTTAAAATGGTTAAAAATTCTTTTTTATTTTCATCTTTACTATAAGCTAAATAAAAAGGGTTCTCTTTACTTTTAGCACTTATTTTTTCAAATAAAGTTTCTAAAATCTTTGCCTTAGGCCCATCTTTTTGAAGAGAAAAAGGGAAATAATCAGTGAAATTTATTATTTCAAAATATTTGCTTTCTATATTTTCAGTAGATTCATTCTCATCAAATAATTTAGATCTATTAATAAAATTTTCGAGTTTTTTAAACTCATTCGACTTGTTATTTTCTAAAAATTTATTCAAAACTCCCAAGTTAATAGCTAATAAAATATTTTTATCTGAATTTTTAATTTTAGAATCTTTATAAGGATCCAATAATTTATATAAAGTATCAATATCAGTTTCTTTAGGATTAAAACTTGCTGTTGCATCATTATGAATATAAAAATCTTTTAATAAAGAACTTTTGAAATTATTTAAATAACTAATCAAATGTGACTTTCCGTCTCCTACACTTCCACATAATAATATTAATTTGTTTTCTTCTCCATTTTCTATTCTTTGTAAAATTTCTTCTAGTTCTTCTTTTATCTTAGTATCTACATGGAGATATTTTTTAAAATCATTAAATTCTTTCGCACCTATTACAGCTTCAGAAGAGGATTTACTTAATCTAGATAACTGATATAATAAATGACTTCCACTTATGTTCTTATACAAATCATACTTTTCATGGGCCTTTTTAGGAGGAGTATATCTAGGTTCTACAAAATTAAAATCTTTATAAGACTCTATAAACCAAATTGCTAAATCAAAAATTTCTTTATGCATCAATAAACTCTCTTCTAAATCAATATCTTCTCCATGAGAAGCTCCATTACCAAATTTACGAAGCAAATGTAATTTAGCTATTATATCATCTTCTAAATAATTCTGATTTAATGCATTAATTTTTTCATAAAGACTTTTTTCGTTATAGTCATATTTATTAATATTTTCTATTTTTATGATTTTATCTATCATTTTTTCAATAAAAATTCTCATTTGAGTAGCTGCACTAGTAGGGTGTTCATACAAAAGAGAATTAATTTGTTTAGCAATGTCATATAAATCTTTATCATATTCTTTTAAAAATTCAAAAGTATTCATCTTTTATCTCCTTTAAAAAATTTTAATGATAATTTTATATTTTTTCACTAACTTTTCCTATTTAATAGAATTACATAACTTTTTGTTATTTCCTTTTTTTATTAGCAAAAATTAATATTTTGCTAAGGTATACGTTTTTAATCTTATTCTTCATCTACTATTTCTAGTCTCAGATTATAAAATTTAATCTAATTTGTCAGATTTTTTTGCATTTTCTTTTCTAGTTAACAACTGTAAGTTATCCAAAGTAGTTTTTCCACCTTGCGATATAGGTACAATATGATCTATTTGAAAGGAAAGCTTACTTTTACTTTTAAAATCACTAATAGCAGAATGATAATATCCCTCGTCATCTTGGGCTTGTTCATAAACTTTATCATGCAATTTTCTCCAATGTTTTGGAGCTTTTTCTTTTAATTCTGACATGTCTAACTCTTCAAGTTCAACTGAATCATATTTGACTTGTGCACTCTTACTTTTTTCTTTATTTGAACGAGGAAATTGAATCTTTTTTATTTCTTTATTTAATTGATTAATAAAATAATCTTTATTATGATTAAAAAGGACTTTCCACCATGATTTTCCCTCTGACTCCCACAGATTATTAATATATTTTGCTTCTTCTTGCCTACCACCAATATTTTCATAAATATATTTTGCTTCCTTAGATAAATCAAATTTTTTGCGATCTTCAAATTCTAAAAAAGCAGGTTCTACTCCCTTAAATGCATAATATCTTATTATATCTTTAATATCTTCCCGTTTATAATCTAAAGTGAAATCATTACCTATAAAATATTCTTTTTCCACTTCATCACATAGTTTTTCTATCTCTTGGTCTGATAATCTTTCTTTATCATTTAAATCATGAATTTCAAATAGTTTTTCTAAATCATCAATAAATTCTTTATAAGTTTCTTCCATATCATCATAGACTAAAACCTCACAATTCTTCTCTAGATCTTCATCATTATGATCTCTTACCAAAATAGAAAAAGAATATAATCCTACAGGGATTCTACTTAAAAAATCTATGGTTTCTAATTCAGTGGTATCGATAGTTTCATCAACAACATTAGCAAATTCTTCTATCTTTTCTATAGAAATCAACCTAACTAATTTCTCTTTATATTCCTTATCTTCATCCTCAAAGACCGCATTTCCTAAATAAAGTCTTTCTGGATTAACCCAATTAATCTTATCCTTCCATTCATCAATAAAACTAACAATGTAAGATTCTTCAGTGCCACCAGCTTTTTCTCCTCTTAAGCCTCGACCAATCATTTGAGTCATTAAAATTTTTGAAATTGTAGGTCTCGTTAAAAATACTGTTTTAATTTCAGGTAAATCTATACCTTCAGTTAAAATCTCTATATTTATTAGAACATCTAATTTATCTTCTCTAAATTTCTGGATTTTCTTTTTATTATCTTCAGAAGAAATTGAAACACCATGAACTGCATCCCTAACATTAGAAACTATATATTCAGAAGCAATTCCTCTTTTATTAAAAAGTTTATTTAGAGTTATTGCATGCTCAATATCAATTGCAAAAACTAATGTTTTTCCATATTTATCTTTGTTATTTAAATAATGCTCTACTATAAAATTATTCCGCTTACTATTATCCACAATTTTTTTAGCAACGTCTTTTTCTAATTTAACATTAGAAGATTTGATTTTTTCTATATCTTCATCAGTAAGCTCCTTATTCATATCAATATCAGTAGCTGTCTCCTTGAAACTCGGAGCCGATAAAATCCCTCGATTAATCAAAGTTTCTAGATCAATTTTATAGATGATATCATCTTCAAATAATTTATTTAATAAACCAGTCTCACTTTCAGAAGTTCTAAAAGGAGTAGCTGTTAATCCTAACATACTAAAATTTTCAACATTATCTTTTAATCCATCTATTACTTTTCTATATGTTTTAGCAGTCGCATGATGAGCTTCATCAATAACTAACACAATATCATCCGTATTTTCAATCCAATTATCAATCAAATAATCCATATTACGATACAAACTGTCTTTACTCGCAATAATAAAATCATCATTTGATTGAATATTAACTGACCTATCATGCTGCCCAGAGATTATTCTATAACGAAATTTCTCACGATTTTTTAATAACGCGGAAAACGCATTCTTCTCTACAGAATTAAAAGCTTGATTAAGCAACTCATGACGATGAGCAATCCACAAAACTTTTTTATTCTTATCAATTTTATTTTTAAGCAACCATTGCACTGCAGTTAAAGTTTTACCACCCCCAGTTGGTATAACCAAAATTCCAGAAAATGAATTCTGCTTACTTGACTTTTCATTTAAAGATTTTAAAGCTTCTTTTTGATGAAGATATAAATCAAAAGGATTTTCTCCAGAGGTTACGTTAATAGTACCTGCATAATTAACAGTTGTCTTTGGTTTAGGATTAGTGCTCTTTTCTCTTCTTTTAGGCTTCCAATACCATTTTTCCTTTTTACTAGCCCAATAGAACCCTGCTTCTTTTAATTTTTCTTTAACAGCATGAGTATCTCCATCTACCCAAATCCAGCTACCCTTCAACTCTATTTCAATATTAGGGAAATTAATAATATTATTAATTGCTTCTCTATATCCGTCATCAAGATTTACTTTTTCTACTTCTTCATTCCCCATTTCATCTTTTATTTGAGAAAATACCCTTTCATATTCTTTATCAATCTTCATGAATTTATCTAAA
Organism: Bacillota bacterium; assembly: GCA_051744825.1. GTDB lineage: Bacteria > Bacillota > Halanaerobiia > Halanaerobiales > DATFIM01 > DATFIM01. The sequence continues at coordinate 11,634 of JBNJDL010000028.1, forward strand.
TCCTTTGGATCAGTACTATTATAATATTTTTCTGATAATTTCATATATACTTCTTTTAATTCATGTATGCTAGTAGCATTATGTAATTCATTCATTATTTAGATTTCCTCCTGTTAAATATTTTTTAAATTTCTATTAACTGATTTAAGTAAAGCCCCCTAAAACTATTATAAATTAATAATTGATCTTATTATATATTCAATATTGTTTTTTACTTCTTTAGTTGTATATCTCATTACTTCATACCCCATTTTTTGAAGTTCTCTGTCTATATTTCTATCTCTAATTGCTTGATTTTCTTTCATGATAAGTAAATCCATCAGTATACAAACATAATTTTTTATCTTCTTTTTCTAAATAAAAATCTGATATTGTTAATATATCCTTTCTATCTACTTTCTTTATATTATTATAAATTTTTGCTTGTTTATTAATTACCATTTGTAATTTTATTTTTGATCCTAATCCATGGTTTAAAGCTTCAATATAAAATTTCTGTTTCAAAGAGCTTTGACATATTAAAGCACAATTAAAACACTTTTCGAGCTCATATTTACAATATTCTTGACAACCTTCATAATTATTCAACTTATCTTCAAGTTTATTTAAATCCTTTTCAAAATCTCTATATTCAATATTTCTAATTTTATATTCTCTAAACAAATATCTTTTAAGATGATTATGATTATCATAATCAAATACATATTCAAACTTAAGATTACAACTAGAACAAGTTTTATAATTTTTAGCATGATATTATGCTATCTTATCTAGTTCTTCCTTGGAATCATTACAATTATCTTTTAGTTTTTTATATCCCAATCTTTCTTCTATTTGCCCTTTTAACTTTAATAATATTTTTTCTAAATGCTTATTATCAATATCAAAACTATACAATCTGTCTTCATTTATTTCTAATGCATAATACATTTCATTTCTATTGCTATCGTAACGAGATTCATGATTTATCATCTTCTTTTTTTGTACTAGATTAATATCTCTTTTTTTATATTATCACTTCTAAATATTTTTAAGGAATTTAGTCTAACCCCATGTTATACGATGTAGCTCTGAGAGATTTAATATTTTATAATATATATTAATATCTATAATTGCTACTTGATTTAACTTTTGTAAATCTTTTCTTTGGAAATAAAATTAGTGATAAAGTTACCAATTGATATCTAAATATTCCCTGCTGTTTTTTATATATTGTTCCCAAACTCTTTTTTTCATTTTATTAGAACATTCACCATAAATCCATCCAAATAAATTTCCAATGCTAGTATGAGTTCTTTTATTTTTTACTGAATTATATAATTTGCCTTTTTGTGCATCTTTCCAACCTCTTTTAAAAGCCCCAAACTTTTCTCTATTAGGGGACGTTCTTTTGTCAATAACTTTCTGTTTTTCTTTAACTTTTGCCTCATCTGTTTCTAATGAAACTGAATTATTGATATTCATATTATAAATTTCTGCTTTTATGTTTTTTTGTTTGCAATATTTTTTAATATCAGGATGTGTATTAGCACATAAAGCTACAGGAATTATCTCCCTTGGCTCAAAATCATTTTTAATAAGATATTTTCCTACCTCAACTTGACCAATAACATTACGATTTAAATTTTTCTTAGCTTCAAGTATATGTATTTTCTCATTTTTAATCTCATTTTTAACCTCAGCAATTTTATATTCGCCTCGTTCATAAACTTCATTCCTTTTACCTTCAATTAATATAGCATCAATTCTTCTTCTTCTCATTTTATTTTCCACTTTTCCTACAAAAACCTCTTTATAAATTTTCCCTGGATGATTCTCTTGATATTTTAATATTAGCAAGTCCTCAATAGAATCAGACATTTTTTAATCATCCTTTCTAATATTTCTTTTCAATACTTAATTACATCATAATATATTACAGGGAAAATAACGGCCAGAGCTATATCGTATAATGCCCCTGGGCTTCACGACGTCTCGCTCACCCCTCCTATAAATTGCCTTTCCTCTGAAAATCACATGTGTAACTCCCTTTTATCTTTGAATAATTATTTCTAATTCCAATGATTATTTATATGTTCTTCAATTCTAGGTAAGTCGTTTTTAATAAATGAACTGAATTTTTCTGATATTTTATTAGTTAAAGTTTCAAGAGCCAAATCTTCATAATGTTTTTTGTTCAAAAATCCTTTTTTATATACTGTAAACCATTTTTTACTAAGATTTCTATTAGCTTTGTTAAATAACTTTAAATCTTTTTTTACTATAGAATTTAACTTTTTTCTAACATTAGATTCGCCAGGCCCAATTAAAAATTTTAAAAATAACTTATTTTCTCTATTGGCAAATTCAAAAAGTAAAATACGTTGAGTTGAAGTCCATCCTTCTCCTTCTTTTGGAATTAAATTATCTAATATTTCTGAAGTAAATCTTATATACGTTTTACCAGAATCATCTAAAATTAAACCTTCTGTTTGAGATATTAATTCTTTAAGTTCGTCACTAATTTCTAAGTTAATATCTGGCTTATGTTCAAAGATTAGGTCTAAAGCTTTTTTATGCTTTTTATAAATATTTCTGCAAATTTCTTCAATTTCTGAATTACCCACAATATACCTCCTCAAAATTATTTTATATTGTTTAATAATTTCTAAAGTTCTCTTAGTCAAGGTATTCTTCCTATACTCTAAAACATATTCTATAAGAGCTAATACTGAATCATAATCAAAGATTAACCAATTCTCTTCATCACTTGGGATTTCACCTTCCCTGGTGAGATAAACAAAAACTTTATGGTAATCATTAAACTCTCTGTTAATAATATTATAGTAACGATTAAGTTGATTGCTATGTTCAGAACTGTCAATTTTATTTTCAATTACAATTACTAAATTATTTTGCCTTGATATTAATAAAATATCAATTCTATTCCATTCTCTTCTGACTTCAATATCATCAAAATCAAAAATTTCAATATCAAAAAAATTCACTTCTAAATCATTATTATTTTCAGATAATAGTTTTTTTAGAAAAGAACGTAAAAAGAAATCACCTAATCCATGATTAGCACTTGTATTTAGTAACCAAGATAAAATATTACTATGTCTATTTTCATTTTTTTCTACTCCAATAATTTCAAAAAAATTAGGCTCAGATATTAACGAATTAATTTTATGAAATTCTTCGCTTTCTAATAAAAATTTTTCTAATACTTTTTTTTTATTCATAATAAAAATCTCCTTTCTTCTGGCATTTAACCTAACGTCCCGAGGCTTCGCGACGTCTCGTTGCTGCTCCTTTACTTTTGCCTATGCTCCTAAATTTCATAAGTCAGTGCTGCAACCCTGCCCTATCCTCTATACCTAGATGTCGATAATCTCATGTTATACGTCGTCTCTGGCTGAACTAACATTTAAATCATCTTCTTCTAGCACACCATAATGAACTTTTGCATGACAATTCGGACACAATGCAACTGCATTATTAACTGTATCTGCTCCCCCTTCAGATAATGGCTCTATATGATGAACTTCTAAATAAGAGCTTCCATCTGATTTTCTAATAAATGGCGCTTCCTCATTACACATTTCACAAATGCCATTTGCCCTTTTTAAAACTTTTACAATAACATTTGGATCTCTTTTATACTCAGTAACTAAAGTTTTTACTTCTTCGGGTTTTTCATTTCCAACATCATATTCTGCTTTTTCTTCTTCTATAACATCTTCATTTGATTCTTCAACAGTTTTAATTTTCTTATGTAATTCATTATCATATTCTTCCTTTGTCATTGAACTTTCAGTATCAATTGAATTTGCTTTTTTAAGCCTAAACCATCTTCTCCCATCTTCTTCTGTAACATATTCTACATATTCATAAATCCCATTTAAAGTACATACTGTTCCATCTTTAATAAACACATATATAGGAATATCATTAGAATTAATAATAGCTTCATTGTATTTATATTCTGGATCATAATTCCCTCTCAAAGCATACATATAATATTTAAGTTCTTTATTTTCTGTTATCCACTCATTAGGATAATCTCCATTTTCTAGAGTAGCTTTTATAAAAATTGCCTGGTAATTTGGTTTATCTCCAATTAGATATATACCCGGCTGCACATTATACATCTCAGAAAAAATTGCTATATCATATGAAGAATATCTTTCTCCAATAATAAAATCTTCTATAGTAGTTACATCATCTAATTTATATTTGAATTTTTCTTTAAAAATCGGATAAATATCTTCAAAAGTTTTTAAACCAACTTTTTTCATATCATTATATAATTCATCATTATTGCTACCATGAGAATTTTCAAACCTTTTTAAATACTTATATAAATCACCAACTTTTTTAAATTTTCTAATTAGATTTTTAGAATGTTGTACTTTATTCTTATATTTTTGTTCTAGTGCTTCTGAATTTAAAGCAGGCTCTATAACTTCATTCAATATAAAATTTATAGCTTCTTCTGCCATTAATAAAACCTCCCAATCTAAATTGTCATCTGAATCAAAGAAACAAGCCAGATATGACGTATAACAAAATTTTATCGAAACAAATATCATAATTTGTTATTAGTTTTTATATTAATGAATTTCATATCGTTTAAATCTTCTTTATTTTTCTTATGACTTCATTCAAAAACCTTCAACAACTTCAACCTCTCCTCAAACCCACCTCGTTCATCCTTCTTCTCCTCCCGCATCCTATCTATCTCATCAAAATCAACATCCTCCAATTCAGCAATAGACCTCATAACCTCTAAAACATCAGCCAATTCCTCTATTTCTTCCGATTCTATGTATTCCTCAACTTCCTCCACTAATTTATCCTGTAAATACTCCTTATACTCTTC
>JBNJDL010000029.1:0-16466 GCA_051744825.1 Bacillota bacterium
TGAAGATAATAAGATGATTGAAAGTTATGAACTAAAAGCTAGAGGTAATAAAAAAATGGCACCAGCTATCATTAATGATATTAAAGCAGGACAAGTATTGATTCATAATCATCCTTCTGGAGATTTACGTCCTTCTGCAGCTGATATTCGTATAGCTTCTCAATTGGGAGAAAAAGGTATTGGTTTTGCTATAATTGATAATTTAGTTGAAGATATATATGTTGTGGTTGAGGCAAAACTTCCTGAAAAAGAAGTGAAAATAAATAAAAAAGAAATTATAAGTTTATTTTCTAAAGACGGTAAACTTTCATCAGTTATGGATGATTATGAACATCGTGAAGAACAAATAAAAGTTTTAGATAATGTTATAGAAAGTTTTAATGATCATCAAAAAACTTTTATTGAGGCAGGTACTGGAACTGGTAAATCTTTTGCCTATTTAGTACCTTCTCTTTATTGGGCTAATGAAAATGATAAAACAGTTGTAATTTCTACAAATACAATAAATTTACAAGAACAACTTATAAATAAAGATTTAGTTTTATTAAAAAAAATTCTACCCTTTTCATTTAAAAGTGTATTAGTAAAAGGTCGCTCAAATTATCTTTGTTTAAGAAAGCTTAAACGGTTTCAAGATAAATCTAAAGATTTATTGAAAAATAATAGTAAAAAACAAATGGAATTTAGCAGAATACTTAATTGGGTAGAAAATACTAAAAATGGAAGTAAATCTGAAGCTGATTTTACTATTAGTGATGAAATATGGAGTGAAATATCCTCTGAAGGAGATCTTTGTTTAGGAACAAATTGTCCTTATTTTGATAAATGTTATTTCATGAAAGCAAGAAAAGAGGTCTATTCTGCTGATTTATTAGTAGTTAATCATTATTTATTATTGGCTGATGCAAAATTAAAAAAAGAATTAAATGATAATAATGGTGTTTTGCCTCATTATAGTAATTTAATTATAGATGAAGCTCATAATTTTGCAGATATAGCTACTGAGCAATTAGGCAAATCTTTTTATTATAAATCATTAACTACCTTTTTAAATCAGTTAAATGAAAATTCATATTCTCTAATTCCAACTGTTAGAAATGATATTAGTAATTCTGAAATCAATGAAAAAAAAGAAATATATAGTATTATTGATAATAAAATAACACCTTTAGTAAAAAGAATTGAGGAATTTACTAAAAGTTATTATAATTTTTTAGAGGATTTTTTTCATGAACATTCTAATGACTATCAATTAATATTGAAAAATAAAATTTTAGAAAGTACTGATTGGGAAGATATTTATGAAAAAGGTGATATTCTATCAGGATATTTAAGTAATTTGAATTTTCATTTTAATAATTTATATGAAAAATTACAATTAAAAGATAGTTTAGATGAAAAACTAGAAGCTTCTAGCTTTGAGTTAGATGCTTATCTTGGTAGATTAACAAAGTTATTAAATAATTTAGACTTTAACTTAAGAGCAGATGAAGATGATTATGTGTTTTGGCTTGAAAAAAGATCTAAAAGAAAAGAGACAAAGGTTAATCAAAAAAATGCTCCATTAGAGGTTTCAGAAATATTGATTGATTATCTTTGGTCAAAATTAGATAACTTAGTTTTAACTTCAGCAACTTTAACTGTAAATAAAAGCTTTAGATTTTTTAAAAACAATTTAGGTTTATCTAAAGCTAAAAGTATGAAAGTGAGTTCACCTTTTGATTATGAAAATCAAGCAGTTTTGGCAATTCCTGGCAATATCCCTCCGGCAAATTCAAAGAAATTTTTAGATGAGATAATGGAGGATTTAAAAGATATTATAATATCTTATGGTGGAGAAACAATGGTTTTGTTTACTTCATATAGAATGTTAAATCAGTGTTTGAATTATATGGAAGATGATTTAGAAAAAAGTAAAATAAATATTTTGGCTCAAGGAAAGTATTCCAGAAATTATATTATAAATTCTTTTAAAAATAATTCTTCACAAGTAATATTTGGAACAGTCAGTTTTTGGGAAGGAATTGATATAAAAGGTGATGATTTAAAATATTTAATTATGATGAAATTGCCTTTTCCAGTTCCTTCAGAAGCAATTGCTGCAGCTAGAAAAGAAAAATTAAAAAAAGAAGGTAAAAATCCTTTTTTCAACTATAGTCTACCCCGTGCTGTTATAAGGTTTAAACAAGGTTTTGGCCGTTTAATTCGCTCTAAAAAAGATAAAGGAATGATTATAGTATTAGATAATAGAATAATAAAAAAATCTTATGGAAGTGTTTTTTTAAAATCATTACCAGAATCTTGTCCAATAAAAAAAGTAAAAATGAGGTCTTTGATTAGAAAAGATATTTAGGAGGATATTATGTTTAAAAAGATAAGTTATTTATTAATATTTATGTTTTTAATAATTTTAGCTTCAAATTATACAAGTTATGCTGAGCTTGATTTTAAATTAATATATGTTGTACAAGAAGGAGATACTCTTTCAGAAATAGCAGATAAATATAATATTAGTGTAGATAAAATTAAAGAAATTAACAATATTAGTAAAAATACCTGGATAAAAACTGGTGATGAATTGATTATTCCAAATTCAGATAAAAAGAATAATGACGAATGGGACAAAAAACTTTTTTCTGATAGAATAGATGATGATAATGATTTATCTATTGCAAGAGATACTAAAACATACTCTATTAGAGTAAATAAAAATAAAGAAAAACCTGAAGTTAAAGTGGATGAATCTCAATTAATAGAATATCATGTAAGTGTTGGTGATACACTTTATGATTTAGCAAAAGATTTTAATACAAGCACTGGAGTAATTATGGCTATAAATGATTTAGAAAATAGTAGTATTAGAAGTGGAGATAAATTAAAAATACCAGTTAATAATTTATCTGAAAGAGAGGTATTATCAAAAACTATAAAAGATAAAGAGCTTGAAATGCTAGCTAAAATAATTTATGGTGAAGCTAGAGGTGAGCCTTATATTGGACAAGTTGCAGTAGGAGCAGTTGTTATAAATAGGGTTTTAAGTTCATATTTTCCTGATAATTTTCAGGAAGTAATTTATCAATCTGGACAATTTACAGCAGTAGCAGATGGACAAATTAATTTAAGTCCAACTAGTACTGCTTATAGTGCTGCTAGAGATGCCTTAGCTGGCAAAGATCCTACTATGGGTTCTTTATATTATTATAATCCCAATACTGCAGAAAATAAATGGTGGTTTGCAGATAAAGAACATGTTGTAACTATAGGAGATCATGTCTTTGCTAGATAATTAAGGTAAAATAATATGTCCCCCTATAGTTGAATTTCTTTCACCATCAATAGTAATAATTATATCTTTAACAGTTGTAGTAGAATATAAGGTGTTATAAATTGATTCTATTAGTTTTTGTTCATAATTACAACCTCCATTAAAATTTGCAATTAGATTTGAGTCCAGGTTAATATAAAGCTTATCGTTTTTTTCTATTACATTATTTTTATTCAAATTTAATTTAAAAGGAAAGATTTCATTATGATTGCTTAACTGTTTTAATGCATAGATAGCTGTAAATTCATTTTCACTTAATTGATAGATTTCTTCATTCAAAAAACTACCTATAGGATAAATGAAATTTGATTTTTTTAAGATTAAATTTTCATTTTCACTTTTTAACTTAAATATTTTATAATTATTTTCATTTAAAGTAAATTTTTCATTATTATTGTTATTTTTCTTTGATTCATTATTATTTTTACCTAAATTATCTTGTAAATAATATTTTATTCCTTCAGTGATTTTTTTAGCAATTATTTTTTGATTTTTTTCTTCAGTTAAAATTTTTCTATCATATTCGTTAGATAAAAAACCACATTCTATTAAAACAGCTGGTGATTTAACATTATTTAAAACATAATAATCTCCTTTTTTTAAATCTCTTTTTCTTAAAATGTCTAATTCAGAAATTTGTTTATCTATTTCTTTAGCTAAGTTTTTACTTTTATTAGAATTTTGCTTATAAAAAACTTGTATACCTTTAGCGTTTCCAACAGGAAAATGATTGACATGAATACTAATAAATAAATCTGAATCATTTTCATTTGCAAAATTTGGTCTATATTTTAAATCATCTGCCCTACTATTATTATAAAGACTATCATCTTTTCTAGTCATAATTGTTTTAATATTTGCTTTTTTCAATTCTTCTACTAAAAATTTACTTACGGCCAAATTAATGTCTTTTTCATAAATAGAATTGTAGTGAGTGCCAGTATCTATTCCTCCGTGACCTGCATCTACTGTAACAATAAAATTAATTTTTGAGCTAGTGGTATTTGTTGTAGAAATATTATCTAAATAATAAGCATAAAGACTTATCATAATTACAATAAAAAATATAATTATATTTTTTTTATTAATTAAAATAACAGTTTTCATAATTTCCTCCTTATGCAAAATTATCTTTTTTAATATATATGATTATTCTTTTAACTTAGAATAAATAGCATATTTAAAACATATCATCATAGTAGAAAAGTTAAGGAGGAGCTATGATGAAATTTATAATAAAATGGAGTAAAGAAATAATTATTCCTATTTTAATTTTAGTATTTATTATTGGGATTTTAATTGGTGGTAAATGGGGGAATAGTTTAGATGTTTTTAGTGAAAGATTAGTTCCTATCTATTCTGTAAATAGAGATGATAAAAAAATTGCAATTACTCTTGATGGAACCTGGGGTGCTGATAATACAGAAAAATTATTAAATATATTTGAAAAAGAAGATATTAATGTAACCTTCTTTTTTGCAGGTTATTGGTTAGAAAAATATCCTGATTTAGTTAAAAAAATTGCTACTTGTGGCCATGAAATTGAAAATCATAGCTTTACTCATCCTCATTTTACAAAAATATCAAAAAACAAAATGAAAGAAGAATTAACAAAAACATCTAATTTGATTTATGAAACTATAGGTAAAAAACCTAAATATTTTAGACCTCCATTTGGAGATTATAATAATTCAGTTATAGAAACAGTTAGAAGTGAAGGTTATGAAGTTGTACAATGGACTCTTGACTCACATGACTGGCAAGAGCCTGGAGTTGATTATATAGTTAATAGGATACTTGAAAACCTTTCAGCTGGTGATATAATATTAATGCACAATAATGCTCCAGATACCCCTGAAGCACTTAAGATATTAATTCCTAAATTAAAAGAAAAAAAATATGAAATTGTGCCACTTTCTGAATTGATATATGATAGTAATTATATAATTCATCCTCATAACGGTGTCCAGGAAAGAAGAGGATGAAATGATGAAAAAATATTATACTTTAATTATAACTTTTTCTTTAATAATAGGGATAATTGTTGGGATTTCTTTTAGAGAAATTTCTTTACCTACAATTGTAGAAAGCAATGGGGCAATTTATCAGGGTTCTAAAGGAATGAATCAGCTTTCAATTGCAATGAATGTTGATTGGGGAGAAGAATATATTGATGATATTTTACATTGTTTAAATAAAAATGATATAAAAATTACTTTTTTTGTTACTGGGCAATGGAGTAAAAAAAACCCACAATTATTAAAAAAGATTGTTAAAAATGGTCACGAAATCGGAAATCATGGCTATAGTCATAAACATTTATACAATTTAAGTAATCAAGAATTAATTAATTTAATTAAAGATAATGAGGAATTAATATACAATTTAAGCAATTATAAAACAACTTTATTTGCTCCGCCTTATGGAGAAGTGAATAAAAGAATTACAACAACTGCTAAAAGTATAGGATATCATACAATTATGTGGTCAGCAGACACAATTGATTGGCAAAAGCCTTCTGTAAAAATAATAGCTCAGAGAGCAATAAATAAATCTGGAGATGGAGCTATAATATTGATGCATCCTACTGAAAATTCTCTGAAAGCTTTAGATCAAATAATAAAAAAATTAAAGGAAAGAGGTTATAAGTTTGTAACGATTTCAAAATTAATTAAAGAGGTGAAATTAGATGAAAATAAAAATTGAAAGAATTGATAAAAGTGTTCCTTTACCAGAATATCAACATTATGGTGAAGATGCTGGTTTAGATCTTCATGCAGGAGAAGATAAAATTTTAAAAAAAGGTGAATATAAATTAATAAAAACAGGAATTAAAATTGCTATTCCTGAAGGATATGGAGGATTTGTATATCCTAGAAGTGGATTAGCATTAAAATATGGGATTACAGTTTTAAATGCTGATGGGGTTATTGATCCCGGATATAGAGGGGAAGTAGGAATTCTTTTAATTAATCATGGAGAAAATGACTTTGAAATTAAAAAAGGAGATAGAATAGCTCAATTAATTATACATAGAACCTTTAGTATTGAGTGGGATGAAGTAGAAGATTTAAATAAAAGTAATAGAGGTGCTGGTGGATTTGGTCATACTGGTAAATAATTTGAATAATAACTTCCTGAATGGTTAATATATAAATAATAAACTATTTAGGAGGTAATATATGTCAACTGTAATAGCTTTATTTGATGATAGGAGTCAGGCTGAAAGAGCAGTTAAAGAAATAAAAGATGTAGGTATTTCTGAAAGGGAAATTTCAATTGTTTCCAAAGAAGAAAATTTTGGTGATGAAAATGATCAAGGAATGAAAATGACAACAGGAGCTACAACAGGTGGAACTATTGGTGGTTTAGCTGGATTAATGGCTGGTGCTGGTGCTTTAGCAATTCCTGGTATAGGTCCAATTTTAGCTGCTGGACCAATTGCAGCTGGTTTGACAGGAATGGCTGCAGGTGGTTTAATAGGTGGACTAGCTGATTTAGGTATACCTCGTGAAAGAGGAGAACATTATGAAAATGAATTAAAAAGTGGTTCTATTTTGACAGCAGTTAAAACAGGTTCAGATAAAGTTGAAAAAGTAGCAAATTCTATGCGTAAAAATGGGGCCAGGGATGTTGAGACACATTAATAAAAAAAAAGAGACCTTAATTGGTCTCTTTTTTTAAAAATTAAAGCAGGAAATATTAAATAATCAAAGAAGATATATTATAGTGTTTTATTTTTTTGAATTGATTTAGGAGGCTAATATGAGTACTTTTAATAATTTTTCTACTAATGCAATTCATAGTGGTAAAGGTGGAAAAAATTCTAAAAATGCTTTGAATAAACCAATTTATATGACTTCAACTTTTACTTTTGATAATTTAGAACATGCAGAAAAGACCTTTAGTTTTGAAAAAGATGATTATGTTTATACCCGAGGTAATAACCCTAGTTTGCGAACTTTTGAAAGGAAAATGGCTGTTTTGGAAAATGGAAAAGATAGTGTTGCTTTCGCTTCAGGGATGGCAGCCATTACTTCAGTATTATTATCTTTTCTAAATCCAGGTGATAAGATTTTAGCTCACAAAGTTCTTTATGGTTCTTCTTACAATTTTATTAAAAATATTTTACCTACTAAAGGAATTAATACAGAATTAATCAATTTATGTGATATAGAAAATGTAGAAAGATACTTTAATGAAGAGGTCAAAGCTATTTATTTTGAAACTCCCGCTAATCCAAATTTAGATATAATTGATATTGAAGAGATATCAAATTTAGCAAATAAATATAATATAAAGGTTATAGTTGATAATACCTTTGCAACTCCATATTTTCAAAAACCATTAGATTTAGGTGCTGATGTTGTTGTTCATAGTGCCACTAAATATATAAGTGGGCATGGAGATACAGTTGCTGGAGTAGCAATTGCAAAAGATAAGGAATACATACATAAGTTAAAATTTGAATATATGGCAGAGTATGGAGGGGTTTTAAGTCCTTTTAATGCCTGGCTATTAAATAGAGGTCTTAAGACTTTGGCGTTAAGAATGAATAAACATGAAGAGAATGCAATAGCAATTGCTAAATTTTTAAAATCTTCTCCTAAAATCGAGAAGGTATTATTCCCAGGTTTTAAAGAAAATAAAGATTATTCTATTGTTAAAAAACAAATGGATGGCTATGGAGCTATGATTTCTTTTGAATTAAAAGATGGTTTAGAAAAAACAGAAAAATTTGTTGATTCACTTAATTTATTTCAGTTAGCTGTTAGTTTAGGTGATACTGAATCTTTAATTGAATACCCATTTGCAATGACTCATAGAGGTTATAGCACTAATGAATTAAGGGAATTAGGCCTATCCAAAAAGATGCTTAGAATTTCTGTAGGAATAGAAGATAAAGAAGATATTTTAGATGATTTAAGACAAGCTTTAAAGAGCTTGTAAATTTAATTCTGGAAATTTAGTAGTAATTGACAAGTATGAATAACATTATTATAATAAATATTAAGTACTTATGGAGGTGAAAAAATGGCTGTTAAAAAAGAAGGAGAAGTATATCGTTGTGAAATATGTGGCAATGTAGTTAAAGTTAAAGAAGTAGGTGGTGGAGAACTTGTTTGCTGTGGACAAGCTATGACTTTAGAAGAATAGTATAAAGATAAGTAATCCACTATTTATTTCAATAAATTTTTTTATATAATAAAATATCTATAAAATTTTGAATAAAAATGTTATGGAAACGTTTGCATAATAATAACTGCTTAGAAGAATTTTTTATTAGTAGAATTTAAATATAGGAGGAATAATAATGGCAGGTGTAACTTTAAATAATGTTACCAAAAGATATGATGATGTAGTAGCTGTAAAAGATGCAAATTTGGAAATTAAAGATAAGGAATTTTTGGTACTTGTAGGTCCATCTGGTTGTGGAAAATCAACTACATTAAGAATGATAGCTGGTTTAGAAGAGATAACAGAAGGTACAATAAAAATTGGAGAAGAAATTGTTAATGAGGTTGCTCCAAAAGATCGTGATATAGCTATGGTTTTTCAAAATTATGCTTTATATCCACATATGAATGTTTATGATAACATGGGCTTTGGTTTAAAGCTTAGAGACGAAGATAAAAGTGTTATAGATGAAAAAGTTCATAAAGCAGCTAAAATTTTAGGTATTGAAAATCTATTAGATAGAAAACCTAAAAAGCTTTCAGGAGGTCAAAGACAGAGAGTAGCACTAGGAAGAGCTATAGTACGTGAACCTAAAGTCTTTTTAATGGATGAGCCTCTTTCAAATTTAGATGCAAAATTACGTGTTCAAATGAGAACAGAATTAAGTAAATTACATGAAAGATTACAAACTACTGTAGTCTATGTTACTCATGATCAAACTGAAGCTATGACTATGGGTGATAGAATAGTTGTTTTAAATGAAGGAGTAATACAGCAAGTAGCTGATCCTTTAACACTTTATAATCAACCTAATAATATGTTTGTTGCTGGATTTATAGGTAGTCCTTCCATGAACTTCTTAGATGTTCAAGTTCAAAAACTAGGTTCTGATTTTTATGTAGATGGACATGGTAGTTTTAAAATTAAAATACCTGAAGAAAAAATTGATAAAAATCCAGAAATTAAAAATTATCTTAATAAAGAAGTTGTACTAGGAGTTAGACCAGAAAATTTGGTTGATTCAGATATTAATCATGATTTTGAAATTGATAAAGATAATACTTTTGAAGCAGATATTGATGTATTGGAACCTATGGGGTCAGAAATTTATCTATATATTGATAAAGATGATCATTCTATGGTAGCTAGAGTTGAAGCAGAAAGTGATGCTGAAGTTGGAGATAAGATAAAAATTGGGGTTGATACAAGAAAGATGCATATTTTTGATAAAGAAACTGAAAAAGCAATATTTTAAACTATGGAGGTATTTTAACAATGAATTATTTTGAAAGAAAAAAAATTAAAGATATTGTAAACAAAGACATTGAAGAAATGAATGATGTAATTGTTTTAGGTTGGGTAAGAACAAAAAGAGTTTCAAAAAATATTGCCTTTCTTGAGATTAATGATGGAAGTTCAGTAAAAAATCTACAAATTGTTATTTTAAATCCTGGAGAATTTCCACTAGATGATATTTCTAATGGAGCAAGTATTAAAGTTAAGGGCTATTTGGAAGAGGTTAAAGGTAGAGAACAAAATATTGAAATGAAGGCAGAAAAGATTGAATTAATAGGTAAATCTCCTGATGATTATCCTTTACAGAAAAAAGAACATAGCTTTGAGTTTTTAAGGGAAATTGCTCACTTACGACCTAGAAGTAATACTTTTGGAGTCGTTAATAGGTTCAGGAGTAAAATTGCCTATGGAATTCATAAATTTTATCAAGAAAGAGGATTTCATTATGTACATGCTCCAATAATTACTACTGGTGATGCTGAAGGTGCAGGAGATTTATTTAGTGTAACATCTTTAGATTTTGATGATCTTCCAAAAGATGATAAAGGGAACACAGATTTTTCTCAAGACTTTT
Source organism: Bacillota bacterium (assembly GCA_051744825.1). Taxonomy (GTDB): domain Bacteria; phylum Bacillota; class Halanaerobiia; order Halanaerobiales; family DATFIM01; genus DATFIM01. Next base: position 10,374 of record JBNJDL010000029.1, read on the forward strand.
TTGGAGAAAAAGCTGGTTTAACAGTTAGTGGTCAACTTGAAGCTGAACTTCTGGCTACTTCTTTAGGAGATGTTTATACATTTGGCCCTACATTTAGAGCAGAAAATTCTAATACTTCCCGTCATGCTTCTGAGTTTTGGATGGTTGAACCAGAAATGGCATTTTGTAATTTAGAAGAAATGATGGATTTAATAGAAGAATTTATCAAATATTTATTCCAGTTTGCTTTAGATGAAGCTTCTGAGGAAATGGAATTTTTCCGCAAAAATATAAATGAAGATAGAATTGAAACAATCAAAGAAATTATTGATTCTGATTTTGGGAGAATCACATATACTGAAGCTATCGATATTCTAAAAGACGCAGATCAAGATTTTGAATTTCCAGTAGAATGGGGTAATGATTTACAATCTGAACATGAAAGATATTTAACTGAAAAACATTTTGAGAAACCAATTATGGTAACTGATTATCCTAAAGATATTAAATCTTTTTATATGCGCTTAAATGATGATGAAAAAACTGTAGCTGCAGTTGATTGTTTGGTACCTCAGGTAGGTGAAATCATTGGAGGAAGTCAGCGTGAAGAAAGAGAAGATGTTTTAGTTGAAAGAATGAAAGAAGATAATATGGATATTGAAAAATATGATTGGTTTGTAGATATAAGAAAATATGGAACTGTGCCTCATTCAGGTTTTGGTCTAGGTTTTGAAAGAGCTTTAATGTATTTATCTGGAATGAGTAATATTAGAGATGTTATACCATTTCCTAGAACACCAGGAAATGCAAAATTTTAAAGTAAATGCAAGTATCAGGGGGGAGTATGGTGGGTGATGATTATTACAGCAGTTACTATCCTTCTCCATTGGGGTTACTGAAAATAACTTTTTCAGCTAGTGGGGTTAAGAGATTAAAGTTTGTTAAAAATTCAAATATAAAAACTAAAAACTGTAATGCACTTTTTTTCAATAAAAAAGAAATACGCTCTATGTATAATCTAATATATGATCAATTAAATGAATATTTTACAGGTAATAGAAGTGAATTTAAGCTACCGATAATTTTAAGTGGTAGTAAATTCCAGATAAACACTTGGCAAGAGTTAAGCAATATACCTTATGGTGAAACTAGAGCTTATAACGAAATAGCTCAAAATATAGGTAATGAAAAAGCATCAAGAGCTGTTGGAAGGGCCATAAAAAATAATCCCCTGCCAATCATTATTCCCTGTCATAGAGTAATTGGTGTAAATGGTAGTTTAACTGGTTATACAGGTGGTTTATGGCGAAAAAGATGGTTATTAGAATTAGAGAGTAGATATTATAATAAAAGAGGAATCGCTCTAAATTGAGGAGGAACGATAATGGCCAATGAACTTCCAGAAAGAAAAGAAGTAGATAATAAATTTAAATGGAATTTAAATGATATATATAGTAGTGATAAAAAATGGGAAGAAGATTATAGAGTAGTTGAAAATTTATTAACTGAAATTAAGGAATATCAAGGAAATTTTAATCATTCTGCTAAAAAAGTTTATGAGCTTATCGAATTGCTTATGCAGGCAAGAGAGATTACTTCAAGGCTTTATGCCTATGCTCATATGAAAAAAGATCAAGATACTCGTCAACAAGAAAATCAAGCTTTATTTAATAAAGCTCAAAATATTAGTAATAAATTAGCAAATGCTAGTTCTTTTATTAAACCTGAATTATTAGAATTAAGTCATGAAAAAATAAAAGAGTATATTAATGAATATAATGATTTAAAATTATATGAACAATATCTTGAAGATATTATTAGAAAAAAAGAACATTACTTATCAAAATCTGAAGAAAAAATAATGGCAATGGCAAATGATATTTCCCAAGGGCCAGAAAATATTTTTTCTATCTTAAATAATGCAGATCTAAAATTTCCAATTATTAAAGATGAAAATGGTGAAGAGCAGAGATTAACTCATGGTCGTTTTATTAAATTTATGAAAAGTAAAGATAGAAGAGTTAGAAAAGATGCTTTCAATGCCTTATATGAAACTTATGATGATTTTATAAATACTTATGCAGCAACTTTAAATTCTGAAGTAAAAACTCATGTTTTTAATGCTAATGCTAGAAAATATAATAGTTCTTTAGAAGCTGCCTTAGATGAAGATAATGTACCTGTTGAAGTATATAATAATTTAATTGAAGCAGTTAATGAAAATTTAGATTCCATGCATAAGTATGTAAAATTAAGAAAAGAGATACTAAATCTTGAAGAATTACATATTTATGATATTTATACCCCTTTGGTACAAGAATTAGATTTAGATATTGAGTTTGAAGAAGCTAAGGAAACTGTAATTAGCGGTCTTCAACCATTGGGTGAAGAATATATAAATAATTTAAAAAATGGATTTTCCTCTTCCTGGATAGATGTATATGAAAATAAGGGAAAAAGATCAGGAGCTTATTCTTCAGGATGTTATGGAATACATCCTTATGTAATGCTAAATTATAGTGGAAATATAAGTGATATGTTTACTTTGGCTCATGAAATGGGTCATGCTTTACACACTTATTATTCAAACAAAAATCAACCTTTTGTATATGCAAATTATAAAATATTTGTTGCTGAAGTTGCATCAACTTTAAATGAAGCACTTTTAATTCATTACCTTTTAGAAAATACAGATGATAAGAAAAAAAGAAAATATTTGATAAATCACTACTTAGAACAATTTAAGGGAACTGTTTTTAGGCAAACAATGTTTGCAGAATTTGAAAAAGATATTCATGAAAAAGTGGAAGCTGACCAGCCACTTACAGCAGATAGTTTAAATAATATCTATCATAAATTAAATGAAAAATATTTTGGTGATGAAATGGTAGTAGATGAAAACATTGATAAAGAATGGGCAAGAATACCCCATTTTTATTATAACTTCTATGTTTACAAGTATGCTACTGGTTTTTCAGCTGCACAGGCTATTTCTAAAAAGATAATTGAAGAAGGAGAGGAAGCAGTAAATAGATATTTAGATTTCTTAAAAAGTGGTAATTCAGATTATCCAATAAATGTTTTGAAAAAAGCTGGAGTTGATATGACTTCTCCTCAACCAATATCGACAGCTCTTGGTATTTTTAATGATTTAGTAAATGAATTAGAGGAATTAAGTAATTAAAAAAAATATGAAGAAATTAATTAACTCCCCATTAAATTATTGGGGAGTTCTTTCACTTAAAAATTCTAAAGTTTTTTTAATACATTTTTCCTTTTTTTCACTATTACATATTACATATTTTGCTTTTTCAAAAATAAATATTTCTTTATAAACTGAACTTATTTTTCTTTTGATTTTTTGGGCGGCACTAATTGGAACTAATTTATCGGCTTCAGAAGCTAAAATTAAAGTTGGGACCGTTACATTTGCAAGATTTTTTTTGGTTAATTTCATGACTTTCACTAATTCTGCTATTTGAGAGGTATAATGATAAAGATGATAATTTCTATGATAAAATTCTTCTTCTTTATCTTCAGAATTTTTTATTCTTTCTAAACCAGTTTTTTGTTTTATTTTTGGTATAAAATATTTTAAAATAGGAGTTAATTTATCAAATGGATTATAAGTATTTAAAGCTGGAGAAATAGTAATTAATTTTTCAATTTCAAATTTTGCTGCAATTAATAAAGATATTAATCCTCCCATTGATAAACCAATAACTGAAACATTATCATATTCAGATTTTAATTTTAAATAACTATCATAACTTTTTCTTAACCAGTCATTTGCTGAACTTTCTCTAAAATCCTGTGTATTAGTACCATGACCAGGTAAACGAGGTACATATATAGTATAATTTGTATTTATATATATATTATCAGCTAAGTATTTCATTTCATAAGGTATACCCGTAAAACCGTGTATTAATAAGATGGCTTTATTTCCTTTATTTTTCAAAAAAATTTCTTTACCTTTATCAAAGATAACTGTATTAGGATCTATATTTATGTTATTCATATAAAATTTCCTCCTAAAAATCATAATTATTCATTTATTTTAAATTTCTATGAAAAATTAATAAATCCTGCAAATAATAAAAGAGGTGAAAAAAATTAATAAAAATAATAATTTTGAACTCAAAGAAAACTTAACATTCAAACAGGCAATTATTCCCGTAATAACTATGGCTTTTTTCATCTTGATGTCTGTAACATTTTGGGAAGTTCCTATTCAATTAGCATTGTTTTTTGAAATTTCTTTTACAATATTATTGGCCTTAATATGGGGTTATCGCTGGAAAGAAATCGAGGCAATGCTTTTTTCCAGTTTTGAAAGTATTGGAAATGTAATTTTAATTTTATTTTTAATTGGAATGATGATTGGAGTCTGGATTGGGATTGGTACAGTACCCACTATGATATATTATGGATTAAAAGCTATTAATCCCAGATATTTCTTTGTATTAAGTTTTATTATTACTTCTGCTGTTTCAATGGCTGTAGGAACAGCTATTGGTACTGCAAGTACTATAGGTCTTGCTTTAATTAGTATTGCTGAAAGTTTGGGACTTAATATGTCAATTGCTGCTGGTTCAATTATTTCTGGATGTTATGTAGGAGATAGAATGTCTCCAGTATCTTCTATTGCCAATATTACTGCAAATAGTGCAGGTGCTAAATTAATAGGAATGATAAAAAAGATGATTTATACAGTTATTCCTCCCTATATAATATCATTAATTATATATTTTTTGATTGGATATTTTGGTAATTATGAAAATTTAGCTGTTGATTTTACAAAAATGACATCTATTTTACAGGGCCATTTTAATATATCAATTTTAATGCTATTACCACCACTTTTAATTATTGTTTTAGCAATAATGCAATTACCAACTATATTAAATTTAATAATAAATATATTTGCTTCACTTATATTAGGAATATTTTTTACCGGGAGAACATATACAGAACTATTAAATATTATGTTTTCAGGTTTTAGTGATATGACAGGAGTTGAATTTATTGATAATATATTATCTCGTGGTGGCTTAACAAGTATGTTAGAATTAGTTTCTTTAATAATTTTTGCTGTAATTTTAGGGGGTATTTTTGAAAATTTAGGAATATTAAATAGTTTATTAAATAGACTTATTAAAAATTTAAATTCAAAATTTCATTTAATTGCAGTTACAATGGCTTCAAGTGCTATTTCAGCTATATTAGGTTGTAATCAATTTTTGGCTGTATTTTTACCAGCTAGGATGATGATTAAAAAGTACGATAAAGCAAATATTTCAAGAGAAATTTTGGGAAGAACTCTAGGAGATTCAGGGCTTATTTTGTCACCATTAATTCCCTGGAATGTTAATGCGTTAATGATGACTGCGGTTTTAGGTGTAAATACTATTAAATATTTTAGATTTTCATTTTTACCTTTATTACTACCCTTGAGCAGTTTGGCTTTTGCTTTTTTTAGCAATAAAAAAATAAAATAGTTTAAAAGTTATTAAAGGGTATAAAAAACTTTTCTAGAAAAATATAGATGGGAGTAAATAAAACATTTTAAAAGAAGGAGGCTTTTTTAATATGTTAAAAGATTTAAATAACAGAATTGAAGAAATGAGAGATAATATTATTGCTACTACACAAGAACTTATTAGAATAAAAAGTGTTCAGGATACTCCAAAAGATGGTAAACCCTTTGGAGAAGGAGTTAATAAAGCTTTAGAAGCGACTTTAGAAATAGCTAAAAATATGGGATTTGAAACCGGTAATATTGATGGATATGCTGGTTATGCTGAAATGGGCCAGGGAGATGAAATGTTAGGAATTCTCTGTCATCTGGATGTAGTTCCTGAAGGAAGTAATTGGACTTATCCACCATATGCAGCTGAAATTCATGATGATAAGATTTATGGTAGAGGTAGTATAGATGATAAAGGGCCGGCAGTAGCAGCTCTATATGCTATGAAAGCTGTTAAAGATTCTGATATTACTTTAAATAAAAGGGTTAGAATAATTTTTGGTACTAATGAAGAAAGTGGCTGGGGAGGAATGGATTATTATTTAGAAAATGCTGAAGTTCCTGATTTTGCTTTTTCACCTGAT
>JBNJDL010000030.1:0-16320 GCA_051744825.1 Bacillota bacterium
TACTACAGTTATACCTAAAATCAACATCGATATTGATCCTATAAATCCTCCAGCCAAAATCAAATGAAAAAGCTCTGGAGATTCTGCAAATAAAAGTGGTCCAGGATTTAAACCATGTACTAAAAACGCAGCTAAAATCACAGCAGTTACTGCATCACCAGGTATTCCTAAAGTCAACATTGGTATTAATGCACCACCTACACAAGCATTATTTGCTGCCTCACTAGCCACAATTCCTTCTTCTGCTCCTTCTCCAAAAGAACAACTGGGATTTTTCACTGTTTTTTTAGCAGAATCATAAGAAATTAAAGCAGCAACTGGACCACCACATCCTGGTAAGGCCCCAATAAAAGTTCCAATAATTGAAGATCTAATAGATAATGGTAGATGTTTTATAGCACCTTTAAAATCTGCCTTGATTTTACCTGTTTTTTTAGCAATAGAATTATAACTTCCTCTATATATCTGAGTTAATACTTCTGCAAAACCAAATAAACCTATTAAAGCAGCTATTAAATTAATTCCTGCCTGTAAATTAGTTATACCAAAAGAAAATCTAGTTGTTCCCATTATAGATTCTCTTCCTATAGAACTCAAAAATAAGCCTATTACAGCACTAATTAATCCTTTAGTATAATTTTCTGCAGTCAAGGAGCCAACTGCTGATAATCCAAATACAGCAATCAAAAAATAGTCTAATGGACTAAATTGTAAAGCTATATTACTAATTGGTTTAGCTAACAGTGCTAATAAAATCAAACCAACTAAACTTCCTATAAAAGATTGAAAGGTAGCAATCCAAAGTGCTTTAGCTCCTTCTCCTCTTTCAGTCATAGGGAAACCATCTAATTTTGTTATAACTGCAGCTGGTGCCCCAGGTATATTAATTAAAATAGCTGAAACTGCTCCAGAAAAAACACCAGCCACATATAAACCCATAATCAAAGCCATAGCATTTTCTATAGACCAGGAATAAGTCACTGTAACTAAAATAGCTGTAGCCATAGTAACAGAAAGACCTGGTATTGAGCCTACTAATAAACCTGAAATAGTTCCTAGAAAAACTAATCCAATTAAAGCAGGACTTATTTGTTTTATTACTTCTATTATCATAACTAATACCTCCGCTAATTATAAATACATTTATTGCTATGGTAAATTAATTCCAAGTATTATAGTAAAAATAACATAACTTATTAAAGGTGTTAATACAGCTACAGATATTAAATAACTAAATCGTCTCTCACCTATATAAAACATAAAAACAAATAAATAAATCATAGTAGAGATTATAAATCCAAATTTATTTAATCCAAATAAATAAACAAGAGATAATATTAAGACAACAAAAATACTAAAAAAACTTTGTTTATCAAATTTTTTATTATTTATATTTTCAAAACTTTTTTGATTATCATTATTGCCTTTTTTAATCTCCTTAAAAGACTTAAAAAATAAATTTATAGAAAGTATTAACAAAACTCCACCAAATAATGATGGGAACAAACCTGGACTCATAAATGATTCTCCAAAAGCTCTCATTTTGACTGCATTAACAATAATAAATATTGCAAAAAGAAAAAATATAAATCCCTGTATAAAATTCGAGTTTTTAAATAATTTTTTCATTGATTTTTCACCTTCTAGATAAATTATCTAGTTATCAAATTTTGGAATATCAAACTCAGCAGGACTATTTTCTGTTACTCCAGCATCATAAAGCATCCAATTAACAAGTGATTTCCAATTTTTCCAGTACTCTGCTACTTCTTCTCCAGTTAAATGATCCATTCTTTTATAATAATTATTATCTGTAAATTCAATCCATTTATCTTCATTGGCCGCTTTAATAGCAGCCTTTTTAAGAACTTCTATTTTTTCTTCTGAAGTACCTTTTTTCACCATTAAACAGTTTGGGAAATCTAAAGGCAAATAAGATTTAAGTTTAGGTAAAGCTTTAGTTAAAGGAGGAGCATCAACATTTTCTGATTCTTCATCATCCAAAACAGCCAAAGCTTTTAAATCACCTTCTTGAATATAATCAGCAACTGTAGATAAATTAGCTAAGGTAAAGTCAACTCTACCACTAATTGTTTCTATCATAGCCTCATGTCCTCCACCAGCTGGTATCTTTCTTAAGTCCAGATTAGCTTTTTCTAATAATAAACCTAAGATATGGCCGCTTGCCCCTGGACCAGAATAAGACATTTTAACTTCTCCTGGATTTTTTTTAATATCAGCAATTAACTCGTCAATATTATTATAAGGGGAATCAGCAGGAACTACCAAAACTCTTTCAGCTGCTACTAACATCATTATTGGCTCAAAATCTTCAAAACTAAGTTCACTCATACCCATCACTTGAAAAGTCGCAGGTGTTTCTGCTGATAATAATACAGTATAACCATCAGCTTTTTTTCTATAAACATCTTCTGTTCCTACTGCACCTGAAGCTCCTGGCCTATTAACTATTGTTACAGATTCTTTTAAATGTTTTTCAAAATGAGGAGCAAAAGCTCTAGCTGTTGTATCTGTAATTCCTCCTGAACTCCAGGGAACGACTAAATCTAAAGATTTATCAGGATAATCTGATGCAATACTATTAATAGAAAAACTAAAAATCATTATTGTAATAAATAATAGAATACTTGAATATTTAGTTATTTTATACATAATTTCTACCTCCTAAGTTAATTTACACTACATATCTTATCATAAGAGTATAATTATTAAAAATAATAATAGCAAGAAAATTTTTCAAAATAAAAACCCCCGCTAAAAATAGACGGAGGTTTTATAAACTATCTAATAATATTTAGATTTCAACATTTTAATCATTACTTATTTTCATTATCTTCTTTGCCAAATTTTTGTGCTTTTAAAGCTAAATCCTCTAGATTTTTATTTACTTTTTTATGGACTTCTTCTGCTGGCCTATCAAACATCAATTCTATAGCTTCATCTATATCCTCTACAGCATAAATACTAAATTCATCATCTTTTACTGAATCTAAAACTTCATCTTCTAACATTAGATTTTCTTTATTTTGAACAGGAATAATTACTCCCTGTTCTCCGGTTAAACCTTTAACTTTACAGGTTTTATAATATCCCTCAATTTTTTGATTGACTCCACCAATTGGTTGAGCCATACCTTTTTGATTCATTGAGCCAGTAATTGCTAAATCCTGTCTTAGGGGATATTCTGAAATAGCTGATAATAACGCAAGTAACTCAGCTAATGAAGCACTATCACCGTCAATACCACCATAATTTTGTTCAAAAGCTAAAGAAGCAGATAAAGATAATGGTTTCTCACGAGCATATTTTTCACCTAAATAACCAGATAAAATCAATACTCCTTTATTATGAATATTACCACTCATATCGGCTTTTCTCTCGATATTAATTACACCCTCTTGTCCCATGTAACTTCTTGCTGTAATTCTAGATGGTCTACCAAAAGAATATTCACCTGTCTGTATGACTGAAAGACCGTTTATTTGACCAACTTCCTTTCCTTTTACATCAACTAAAATATTTTCTTTTGCTATCATTTCTCTTAATTTTTCTTCAGTTAAATTTGACCTTTCTTCTTTTTTCTCTAAAGTCTTTTTCACATCTTCCTCTTCTACATATTCGTGTTCTGCCATCTTGGCCCAAGTGTTTGCCTCATATAAGACTTCTATAATATCATTAAAGCGAGTGGAAAGCTTATCCTTTTCACCAGCTAATCTGCTACTATATTCTATAATTCTACATACTGCTTCTTTTTTAAATTGTTTAATATTTTCTCTTTCACTAATCTGAGAAATAAATGAAGCAAAGTTCTTTAAATTTTCTTTATTTTTCTTCATTTCTACATCAAAGTCTGCTTTAATTTTAAATAGCTTTTTAAACTCTTCATCATAATAATAAAGAATTTGATAAGTCATAGGATTTCCAATCATAATTACCTTTACATCAATATCAATAGCCTCTGGTTTCAATGTCTTGATAGGTACTGCTCTATATTGCTCACCAATGTTTTCTACAACAACTTCTTCATTAATCAAAGTTCTTTTAAGTGTTTCCCAGGAAAGTGGATTTGTTAAAACATCTCTTGCCTGTAATATCAAATAACCACCATTAGCTTTATGAAATGCTCCACTTTTTATCATTGTAAAATCTGTAGTTATAGCTCCAAATTGACTTTTCCCTTCAGTTTTTCCAAATAAATTATAATAAGTTGGGTTAGTTTCATAAATTACTGGAGCACCATCTGTATCCGAGTTATTTACTAATAAGTTAATTTTATATCTTTTAAAAAATGAACCATTATCTTCATTTTGAGGCATTGGAAAAGGAAATTTTTGCTGTTTATCTTCATTTTTATTTCTAAATTTATTTAAATTTTCAACTATATCTTCTTTTACATCTTCTAAATATTTAGTTACTTCTTCACACCCATCATAATTTTCTTTCATATTAGCTATAATTGGCTCAATTATTGAAAGACCAATTTTTTTCTCAACATTTTTTAATTCTTCTTGAGCTTCAGTTTTTAATTTTCTAACTTTCCTCATTATATTTTCTAATTCTTGATTAATATCAGAATTCTTTTCTCTAAGTTCTTTCTTTTTTTCATCTGATAAATTTTGGTATTCATCTTGCTCCATAGGCTCTCCCTCTTCATTTAAGGGAACAGGGACTGGCCCTTGTGGAGTGTTTTTTAGCATATATCCTTCTTCTTTTATTTCTTTTTCAAATTCTTCCATCATTTTATTAGATTTTTGTTGATATTCACTCATTATTTCTTTTTTCTTTTCTTCGTATTCTTCTCCTTCAAAAGCAGCAGGAATTTCTTCTTTCAATTCCTCCACTAATTGATTCATATCTTCTTTTAGCTTTGAACCTATACCAGCTGGCAGTTTCAAAGCTTTTGGTTTTTCAGGAGTATCAAAATTAAAAACATAACATAAATCTGGAGGTACTTCTTTATCTTTGGACTTTTCTTCAGTTGCTTTTTGAGCATAAGTACTTTTTCCAGTTCCAGGTAAACCAGTCATGAAAATATTATAGCCTTCTTTTTCTACATTTAATCCAAAATTAACAGCCTCTACAGCTCTGCTTTGACCAATAATACCTTCACGGAAAGGTTTTAGCTCTTCAGTATTGTCAAAATCAAAATCTTCTAAATTACATGTATCTTTTAGATCTTTTAACATTATTTTTCCCATAAAATTATACCTCCCTAGTTCAATTACATTTCCTAAATTTACTGTTTTCTACCTTATAATATTAATTTCTGTATAAATTTCTTATTTCCTTCTTAAACACTTAATATCAAATAAAAAACGGCTCTCCTATATATTACTCAGGAGTAGCCGCTTAAAAATAATTATACCATTTTATTAAAACTCTTTTAATACTTCACCCGTCTATCAGTAACAATATAAATCGTTTCTTCACCAATATTTGTAGCATGGTCACCTATTCTCTCAAGAGATTTAGCAACATTAAGAAATTCTACAATTTGATTTATATCTCTCATTTTTTCTTGATCATCAATTAATTTAATGCTTTTTTCTCGTAATTGACTATAAAGATTATCAACATGCTCATCTTTTCTACAGGCAGCTTCTGCCAAATCTGCATTTTCAGTAATATAGGCTTCTAACACTGCATCTAACATATCAGAAACAAGATCAGCAATTTCTGGTATCAAAATAAGGGGTTCTAAATATTCTTCATTTTTTAGCTCTAATACTGTTTCAGCAATATTAGTAGCATGATCTCCAATTCTTTCCAAGTTTGTAGCAATATTAACAAGGGCAATATTATAGCGTGCATCACTAATCAAAGGTTTATCAAAAGATAGAAGTCTAGAAACTTCCTCTTCAACAGTTATTTTATAATTGTCAAGTACATCATCCTTATTAATAACCTTTTTAGCTAAATCAACGTCTTGCTCATCAAGTGCAGTAATAGCGTCTTGTAACATATCTTCAGCAATTTCACTCATATCACTAAGATCATCTAAAAGCTGATTTTTCTTTTGCTCATAAATTTGTTCCATTAATTTACTCACGCCCCTTCTAAAAGTTTTTACCCTTATATATATATTCTTTAAATTATAAGGAAATCCTTCTTTAATTTAACTAGTACACAAAAATTTTAAAAAAATCACATATTTATTAAAATTAATGCAATTATAGTCATAATTATTGCTGAAAATTCTCTGCGATTAAGTCTTTCATTATAAATTAAAAACCCACCTAAACTTATCACTACTATACTACCTGCACTAAAAATCGGAAAAACTACTGCTGCCTTTAATAGATCAAGGGCATTAATTAGGAAAAAAGAAGAAAACAAATTTGGAATCCCCACTAAAACCCCTGTAAGTAAATCTTCTCTTTTGATTTCTTTTTTATCTTTTATAGTAACAAATAAACTTATTATAAAAGCTGTACTAAATACAAAAAATAAGAATAATGGTTTTAAATTAATTGAAGCATATCTTTGAAATAATTTATTAGAAAACTCAGCAATACCACCATAAAAGAATAGTAAAATTAGTGATAACTTTAAAGCATCTTTCCAATTTTTATTAAAAGGAAAATTAACTATAATAATTGAAAATATAGCTAGAATTATTCCTACCCATTGAATACTTGTAGGAAATTCTTTCCAGAGAACTATAGAAATAAGCATTGGTAACAAAATACCTAATTTAGAAAAAACACCTGCCAAACCTGCCCCATTCTTTTTTACACTTTTTTGATAATAAATAAATGATAAAAAGAAAAAGATACCTGCTATTGCTCCTATTGACATTGCCAAGAACAATTTAGATGTATTAGAAAAAATACTTTTGTTTTGGATTAAAATCATTATTAAACTAATAATTAGGGCAGTAAAATAATTAGCAGTAGTAACAGCCAATCTATTCATATTATTTGTTTCACTGTGTTTAAAAATTAATGCAATAGATGAACTGCATAAAATAGCTAAAATTAAATAAATCAATTTAGTCACCTCAATTATAATTAAGTAATTCCTGAATATCTTGCCAGGTTATAGATTCTATAGGATTAGAATTGTTTTCAATTACTTTATCAAAAATGTTTTTCTTTTTCTTCTGTAATTTTATCATTTTTTCTTCAACTGTACCTCGAGTTATTAATTTATAAACAAATACTCGTTTATCTTGACCAATCCTATGGGCCCGATCACTGGCCTGTCTTTCAACCATTGGGTTCCACCAGGGATCAACATGAATTACAATATCAGCAGAGGTTAAATTCAAACCTGTACCACCTGCTTTTAAACTTATTAAAAATGTATCGATATTTTTATTTTTATTAAAATTCCGTACTTTTTCCATCCTATTTCTAGTACTACCATCTAAGTACTCATAACTTATCTTTTTACTCTCAAATCTATCTTTAATTATTTTTAACATCTGTACAAATTGACTAAATATAATTATTTTATGTTCACCTTCTTTTGCATCTTCAACTAATTCTAATAAAGCATCAACTTTACCTGAACTATGATTGTCATCAAGACTATTAAGAACTAAAGAAGGATGATTACAAATTTGACGCAATTTTGTAAGAGCAGATAAGACATTGATTCTTGATTTATTAAATCCTTTTTTTGCCACCCTTTTTTCTAAATTAATTTTCAATTCTTCAAGAACTTCTTTATAAGTGTCTTCCTGAAGACTATTCATATCTACTTTATGAACATTAATTACTTTTTCAGGCAGTTCACTAAGAACTTCTTCTTTTTTTCTTCTTAAAATAAAAGGAGCAACTCGTTTTTTTAATTCAATTAACTTTTTTTCATTATTTTCTTTCTTTATTGGATTAAGATATTCTTTGCGAAAACGATTATAATTACCAAGATATCCAGGCATGAGAAAATCAAAAATAGACCAGAGCTCTTCTAAAGAATTTTCTAAAGGTGTACCGGTAAGAGCTAGTTTTCGATGAGCTTTTATTTTCTTTACTCCTCTTGCTCTTTTAGTTCGATGATTTTTTATTTTTTGAGCTTCATCAAGAATACAGCTAGAAAAAACATAGTCTTTCAATTCTTTATGGTCTCTGCTAATTATGGAATAAGAAGTAATTATAATATCAACATCAGAAAATTCTTTCCTCATCTCATCTCTTTTTTCTGGGGAACTATGATAAACTAGATAATCAATATCAGAAAAGAACTTATCTATTTCTTCTCCCCAATTATTTATTAAAGTTCTGGGACAAACAATTAAAGCAGCTTTATCTGAGTCTTTGCTTTTTAAAAAACTCAAAGATTGAACAGTTTTTCCAAGCCCCATATCATCTGCTAATATTCCAGCAAAATTATATTTATCTAAAAATTTAAACCAATAATAACCTTCTTTTTGATAATCACGTAATTTATTTTTTACTTCTTCAGGTATTTTTTCTTTTTTAACTAAAGAATTATTACTTATATCCTCTTCTAATTGATTATAAACTTTATTTCCTTTAAATTCTATTCCACTTTCTTCTAATAAATTCTTATAATATAGTAAATTATAAAAATGACTTTTATATTTACCATTTTCATCTTTTTTAGCTAAATCCAGAGCTTTATTTATATCCTTTTCTTTTTCCCCTTCATTTAAAATAAAATAATTATTATCTATCTTGACATAAGCCTGGCCCTTATTATTATATCTAATCATATCTCTAATTTGATCTCGAGGATATGTTTTGCCACCTAAATTATAACTTATATTAAATTCAAACCAATTAATTTCATCACTTTCTTCAACTTCTTCAAATTCTATTATTGGCTCTAATTCAACTTCTTTAACTTCTAAATTATCAAAAGCATCAGTAGTTTCAATTTCCCAATGTTCTGGTAGATTATCAAAAGAAATATCTAAAAACTCCTGTATATAAAGGTCTTCTTTTAATTTAAATGCCTCTTTACTAACATGAAAATTATATTCCTCTAAAAATTTAATTAATTTTGCACATTCCTTTACTTTCCATGCTCCCCAAAGACTTTTATTTTCATCTAATCTTTCATATTCTCGTTTATCAGGGTCTATATTTAAAATTTCCGAATTCATATACGTTTTATTTGCTATTTTTACTTCTGTATAACAGAGAATATTTCCTCTCTCAGCATCAAATTTTAACTTGATTTTAGGTAAATATTCCAATAAATTATGTTCTTTAATACTTTCAGGTAATAATAAGTTAAATTTATTCTTTAATTCTTCTAATATTTCAAATAAAAATTTTGCCTCTTCTTCTTCAGGAATTTTTACCTTTTCAGGAAGTTTATTTGCTTCACTTAACTCATATTCCTTTATTTTATTATCATCAACTATCCAAAATACTTTATTAAATTCTTCTTTACTCTCATATATTTCACCTTTCTTTATTATATCAAACTCAACTTCTTTTTCATTTCCACTTAATTTTACAGTAGGATATAATTTTTCTCCTGTTTTTATTTCTTGATTATTTTCTGCAAAATAAACTTGGTTATTTTCAATTAAATTAAATAGAAAGTTAAAGTTATTTCTATTTTTAGCAAATAATAACGAAGCATCACTTCGACTCTTTCTAGTATCAATTTTAGCTAAGTAATTTATATTTACTTTATCTTTTTTTAATAAATAGTTGTCAATATATTCTAAATCATAATAAGTGGAATCAGGATTATGAGCATAGGCCATTACCTCATTTAAAGTTTCTAAATCTAAAAGATCAGATTCTAAACTAAGTTTAAAATTAACCATATTTTCACTCAAAAAACCTTTGATATAATAATTTAGAGGAGTTAACTTTTGTTTTTTTAATTCTTTAGTTAGATTTAACAAATTATTATAAGAAGATTTTTCATCTAAACTTTCATAATCTTCTTCAAGAAATTGATATAAAACAGCAACTTCATGTTTGCAAATAGTACCCCAGTCATAAGGACAAGTACAACTATTCTCAAAATAAAGACTATTATCCACTATTTCTACTGTAATTTTAACTTGATAAATATAATTGCCCTTTACCCTGGCTTTAATCTCATATTTATTTTCAGCTATGTAATTTAAATAATAATCTTTTATTTTAGATAATTTATAATACTTTTTTCCTCTTTGAAAAATACGACTTGGTACTTTATTTTTTAGCTGTTCAATCAATTTCATCTGTTAATCCCCTCTGTTTCTTGATATAATTAGATAAAAGTCCTAAAGTATTTTAATCATATCAATTTTATTTTTAAATAACAAGACAAAAGGAGGGTTCATTTATGAAAATTGATGAATTTCTTCATAAAATAAAAATAAATAATTTTCAATCCATAGAAAAAATCTTAGAACAAAGTAATAATAATTTAGATAAACAAAACACTGAAAAAAATTTTAACAAAAATAAAAATATGGCTGAATTAAATATTAACAAAAATATAATTAAACTTTTAGATAACTTAAATAATGAAGAAAAGAAATTACTATTAAATACCCTCCTGAAATTAGAATTACCTTTTAATGAAAAAAATTTAAGATTTTTAATTAATTTAATGAATAATAAAGAAGTAAATATAAAAAACGATTCTTTAATTAAGGCTATGGGAATTTTACAAAAAAGTGGCTTAGCTTTAAATTATAATTTAATAGAAGGTATTAGCCAAAACTTAGATTCATCTACTTCACAAACTGACAAATTAGTAGATATTATGAATAATAATAATCTAATTAATATTTTAAATAATCTATTTATAGATCCTTCACAGGAAAAAAATGAATTAACAGATCAATTAAAAAATTATTTAAGTAATTTAAAAAACTTAGAAACTATATTAGTTAATAATCAAAATAAAAGTGAAAAAGAAAATGAACTATTTAGACAATTATTAGGGCAAAAAATAATTAACAAAGAAAAATCTAATATTTTATTATCCTTAGAAATACCTATAAATTGGCCAAAAAATAATTATAAAACCCCTCTTTACTTAGAAATTTTAAAAGAAAATAATAATAAAAATAAAAAAGATAAAAATAATGAATATAAAATTGCTTTTAATATAGATTTAAACAAAAGAGGTTTGATTTATGCTTATTTAAAAATAAAAAATAAAAATATAAAAGCATTTTTTAAATCTGATAATGAAAAAACTCTAAAAATCATAGAAAATAAAAAAGACAAACTAAAAGAAAGTATCCAAAATATAGGTTATAATCTTTCTTTAAAAGTAAAAAGTGAAGAAAAAAAAGTTTTAAGAGAAAAAAATTCACTGGAATTTTTCTTAGAAGAAAATAATGAATTAACAAAAAATGAAAATTATCAACATATAGATATAAAAATATAGAGGTGAAAACTATGGATAAAGACCAAAAAAAAGCAGCTGCCTTAGAATATAATATTGAAAAAGATAATGCTCCTAAAATAGTAGCAAGTGGTAAGGGTGATATAGCAAAAAAAATATTAGAAAAGGCAGAAGAAGAAAATATTAAAATAGAAAAAGACCAGGACCTGGCTGAGATCCTGGTTCAAATGGAAATTGGTGAAGAAATACCACCTGAACTTTATGAAGTTATTGCAGAAATTCTAGCTTTCATCTACAATCTTGAAGAATTGTAAATTTCACTGCTAATTATTTAATCCCATCTCCAAAATTTAATTGTAATAAATAAAGTTATTACTAACCAAGCTACAAGCACTAAAATATTAGTTCTCATAGTATATTCTGGTACAACACCGACCATCATCTGCCGCAAACCATCGCCAAGATAAGTTAAAGGAATAGCTTTTACTACAGGTTTAATATAATCTGGCATTATTGTAATAGGAAAAAAGATACCTGATAAAAACATCATTGGAAATTGTACAACTTGTATCATCCGCTCTCCACTTTCAGGAGAATTTGCAAAAGAAATAATCATATAACCAAGACTTATAAAAGTTAAGGCTCCCAATATTACAAATGCTATTATATACAAAAAGTTCCCACTAACCTTCAAATCAAAAAATGTCATGCCAAAAAAGATAATAACAAAAGTCTGAACTAAAGCCATAATTACTCTAATTAATATTTCACTTCCTAATAAAGTTACTCTAGGTAAAGGGGTAACTCCTAAACCTCTAATTATCCCTTGTTCTCTAAGGGATAAAAACTGTAAACCACCAAAAAGACCTAATTGCATTAAAGCCATTGCCAAAATCCCTGGTAAAATATAATTAAAATCAAAACTGCTTAGATTATCTGCCTGTATTGATTCAGTATTAATATTAAACAATTGTGGTCTTCCAGTAACTTTTCTTTCTATTTCATTAAAAATTTGTTTTATTACAGAAATTAAAATTTGAGAACTTTGTTGTTTACTGCTATCATATAACAATTTAATATCAGATTCTTCACCTTCTCTTATTTGGGCCAAATCAATTTCAGGAATTACTATTACCATACTTCTATTACCACTATTTAAGGCAGATTTTTCTTCACTTAGTTCTCCATAATGAATATTAAAATTAGGTACTGATTCTAAAGTTTCAGTAATTTGTATAGCAAAATTATTTTCAAAATTTTTGACTACTCCAATATCAAAAACTTGCTCTCCATTACCAGAATAAACCATTCCAAAAATAAATATAAAAATAACAGGAAAGGCAAGAAACCAAAAGAGAGCTGATTTATCTCTTATAAACTCTTTTAGATTAGCAATAAAAATTTGTCGGAATACCTTCATTCTCTTATTTCCCTCCCTGTTAATTTTAGGAAAACATCTTCTAAAGAAGCTTGACGTACAGTAACATTTTTTATTTCTTTTTTATCAAAATTTTCATCTATTAAATTTTCTGGAGAACCCTTTGCAATTATTTCTCCTTTGTCAATAATAACTAAGTCATCACACAGTTTTTCTGCTTCATCCATATAATGGGTAGTTAAAAAGACAGTTACTCCTTTTTTCTTTAGATTTTCAATAACTTCCCAAAGTTGTCTTCTTGCTTGAGGATCAAGACCAGTAGTTGGCTCATCTAAAAAAATCACTTCACCATTACTGACCATGGCCAGAGCAACTGCAAGTCTGTGTTTTTGACCACCAGATAGAGATATAACTTGACTATTTTCTTTATTTACTAAACCTACCTGTTGAATAACAGTATTACTTTCTAATGAATCAGGATAAAAACTTGCAAATAACTTTACAATTTCTTTTACTGTAAGTCGAGGAAAAAGAGCAGGAGACTGTAATTGTACTCCTATTTTTTTGCGAATTTCTTTTAATTCATTTTCCTCAAAAGGGTTATAACCTAGAATTTTTACTTTACCACCATCACTTTCTTTTAAACCTATCAAAGTCTCAATAGTAGTAGTTTTTCCTGCACCATTAGGGCCAAGCATTCCAAATATACTTCCTTTTTTTACAGAAAAATCAATTCCAGCCACTGCTTTTAAATCACCATAATACTTTTTCAACCCTTTTACTTCAATAGAATTTTTCATTTTCTCACCTGACTTTTATTTTTTTAACTCATAACTCTTTTTACAGCTTCAAGAGTATACTCAATATCATTATTATCAACATGAAGATGAGTAACTGCTCTTATGTATTTCTTACCTAAGAGACTAAATCTTACCCCTTCTGCTAACATTCTCTCAATAAATTCTTCGCGATTCATACTTTCAATTTCAAATAATACTATATTTGTTTCAACTCGACTTAAATCAATTTTTATACCTTTTATTTCTGATAAGCCTTGAGCTAATTTATAAGCATTTTTATTATCATCTTTTAATCTTTCCACATTATTTTCTAATGCATAAATTCCACCAGCTGCAATAATTCCAGCCTGTCTCATAGCTCCTCCTAAACGCTGTTTCCAGTAACGAGCTTTTTCAATAAATTCTTTAGAACCAGCCAGAACTGAACCTACAGGAGCTCCTAATCCCTTAGATAAGTCAAACCATACAGAATCAAAAGCTTTTGCATATTCTTTTGCACTAACTCCACTTGACGCAACTGCATTTAACATTCGAGCACCATCCATATGAGTTGCTAAATCATATTCTCGAGCAGTACTACAGACCTCTTTTATTATCTCTAAAGGCCATATTGTACCTCCACCTAGATTAGAAGTCTGTTCAATTGAAACTAAGCTACTTTGAGGATCATGATAATCTTTTGTTCTAATTGCATTTTTTAATTGCTCAGCATTAAAAATTCCATTTTTTCCATCAAGGCCATTTATAGTTGCTCCACTAATTATAGCCGCTGCCCCTCCTTCATAATGAATCGGATGAGCAGTTTTATCCATAATTATTTCATCACCTTGACGACAATGAACTGCAAAGGATATTTGATTTGCCATAAGTCCTGAAGGTAAATAAATAGCTTCTTCTTTTCCTAACAGATTAGCTGCCATTTCATTTAATTTATTAACACTAGGGTCTTCAAGTAATTGTTCATCTCCTACCTCAGCCTCGGCCATAAATTGTCTCATTTCTTCTAAAGGTTTTGTACCGGTATCACTAAATAAATCTACTTTTATTTTCACGTTTGCCCTCCTTATCTACTAAAAAAATTCTTATATATAATAATAACACAATTAAAAGGGTAGAACAATTCCTTTAAAAAATGCTGTGCATTTCTGCACAGCATTTAAATTCTTTATTAAATTTTATTTATTTTAGATTGATTATATTAATTTTATAACCAGATAAAATAACCAATAAATACTATACCTAAAAAGTATACAAGCCAGTGTACATCTTCTCCTTGACCAGTAAATAATTTAACAAGTGGGTATACTATAAAGCCAAGAGCTATACCATTAGAAATAGAATAAGTAAGAGGCATAACTATCATAGCTACAAATGCAGGGAGAATATCAGTAAAATCATCCCAGTTAAGTTTAGTTATATTTGACATCATCATAGTTCCTACAACTATCAAAGCTGGAGCAGTAGCTGCACCAGGCACAATAGCAATAAGAGGTCTTAAAAATAATGCTAAAAAGAATAATATTGCAGTAACAACACCTGTTAAACCTGTTCTACCACCTTCGGCAACTCCTGAAGCAGATTCAACATAAGTAGTAACAGTAGAAGTACCAAAAATAGCACCACCAGTAGTACCAATAGCATCTGCTAAAAGTGCACCATTAGCTTTAGGAAGATTACCATCTTCATCAAGATAACCAGCCTGCTGACTTACACCAACAAGAGTTCCAGCAGTATCAAACATGTCAACAAAAAGAAATGAAAGTAAAATACCTATTAAACCTGCATCAAAAGCTGCTTTTATATCAAGTTGAAAAAGAACTTCTGACCAATCTGCCATACTTGGCATAGCAAAAAAGCCATCAAAAGCAGGAGTAACTCCATTAGTCCAACCAAAAATAGTAGCAGCTAAAATTCCCCATAAAAGAGCTCCTTTAATTTTTAATGCATGTAAAATTCCTATAATTATTAAACCTACAAGTGCAACTAAAGAAGCACCACTTAGAGGATCGCCAATGGTAACTAAAGTAGAATCACTATTTACTGCAATATTAGCATTTTGTAAACCAATAAAAGCAATAAAAAGACCAATTCCTGAACTAATTCCAGTTTTTAAGGCCATTGGAATTGAATTAACTATCATCTTCCTAATTGGAGTAACACTTAAAATAATAAAAATTATACCTTCAATAAATATTACACCAAGAGCTGCTTGCCAGGAAACTCCCATATTCAATACAACTGAATAAGCAAAGAAAGCATTTAGGCCCATACCAGATGCAAGTGCAAATGGATAGTTAGTAAAAAATGCCATACAAAGTGTACCAAGTATAGCACCTGCTATTGTTGCAATAAAGACACCATTAAAAGGCATTCCTGCATCACTTAAAATTGAGGGGTTAACAAAAATGATGTAAGCCATTGTCATAAAAGTAGTAAATCCAGCTATGATTTCTGTTTTTACATCAGTATTGTTTTCCCTTAACTTAAAAAATCTTTCTAAAAAACTTTCATTTTCCATAAATCTTTCACTCTCCTTTTGGGAATTTTTATTGACCCCGTGAGAGAATAGAAAAAGCCTGAATAAGACCTTCCTCATAAATTTCAAGGAAAGACCCATTCAGGCTCATTTTATATAGTAAAATATTATTATATAAATTATTGTAATTTATTGCCCACCTGATTAAATATATAGGGCTCTTCCCTCGTAGACAGTTAGTTTACGGCTAACGGTAGATACTTGCAACCCATATTGTTACATTTATACGAGGTCAATATTAAATTTTAAAATAAATTGCTACCATTATTATAATTAATTAAATATCAAAAGTCAACTTAAATTTAAAA
>JBNJDL010000031.1:0-15814 GCA_051744825.1 Bacillota bacterium
TCCACCACACCAGTAGCAGCCCCGCAAACCGGGCAATAAGTGTGGCTGGGCCATAAATATAAAAAAACAAAGCTGCAGGAAAACCCATATAAGTTATAATTTTAAGAATGTCCTCATAATTTTTTCTTATATTCTTCAAATCATTTTTGGCAAATTTATTTGATATGTTTGGAATTAGGCTTATAGTTAAAGCAGTAGTAATAACTGTAGGTAGAAATATAATTTGTTCTACCATTCCGCTTAATTGTCCAAAGAGAGCAGTGGCCTCTGATTTTAATAAACCACTTAATCGGAGTTGAGCAGGAATGAGATAAGCTTCAAAACTTCTTAAAAGTGAATGTAATATTCTACCACTAGTAATTGGTAAGGCAAAAAAAGCAATTTTTTTATAAATTTTTTTTAATGGAGTTTTTTTAGAGGGATAATTTAAGTTTTTTCTAACAGATTTATACCAAAATAAAAAATAAAGAATTAAAAAAATAAATCCACAAAATTCTCCAATAGTTATTCCCAGGGCAATAGCAGCTGCTTTAAATCTGATATTTAAGTTAGCAACCATGCTTAAAAGAACAATAGTGGAGGCAAATCTAGCTAATTGTTCAGTTAACTGAGAAATTGCAGTTGGGATCATATTTTGAAATCCCTGAAAAAAGCTTCTAAAAAGAGAAGCTAAAGAAGTTATAAATAAAGCTGGAATTAAAAACATTAAGGGGTAATAGCAGCGGCTTTCCTCTAGAAGTTTTGTGCTTATAAAATGGGCATAACTGTGGGTAAAGATAGAAATTAAACTTGCAGAAAAAAAGACGAAAAATAATGAAGCTTTTAAAAGTCTAAGAGCATGTTCTTTTTTTATGTCATCATCTTTTTCAGGTATTAATTTAGAAATAGCCAGAGGAAAGCCAGCAGTGCTAATGAGTAATAAAGTAATATATATTGGATAAACCATTTGAAAAATACCTAAACCTTCATCACCAACAATTTTTACAATAAAAATCCTTAATAAAAAGCCTAATAGTCTATTAGCAAAAGCCACTGTGGCTAATATAAAGCTTCCCTTTAAAAGACTTTGCTTTTTCAAGATAATCCTCCTGAAATTTAATTATCAGGCAGATTGCTTTTTAGTAGTTTTTTTACGGATAACAAATTCCATATTGTAAGTTTTTATATGAACTCCTTTTTGTGTAAAATGGGCTTCCATAGTATTAAAGCCAAGGAGAAAAGGGATATTTATTACTGTTGATTTAATAAGCTTTCTACCTGTTATTTTAATCAAACCAACTTTTTTATTACTTTTACACCATTTTTTACTCTTTCTTTTATTTAAAGGAATAATTTCAATTTTTTTAATTTTAGTTTTTAATTTAGTTATTTTTAAACCATTTTGTTTTGACTCAATTTCTACTTCTTGATTTATATAATCCTTTATTAATTTGTTAAAAATATCTTCAAAGGTACTTAGTTTTTTCATTATATTTTCCCTCCTGGAAGTTTATTTAGTGAATAACTTATATAATCATTATTAACAGCTATTTGTATATTTATACTATTTATATTAAAGAAATTTACTTTTAGAACAAAAAAAGGAAGACCAATTAAGGCCTTCCTTTTAAGTAGAGAGGGTATAAAATTTTGAGATGAAATAATTTTAAGTATTATATTTTAATAGATTTTGATTGAAGTTTTCTACCAATTCATCCATTTGCTCAATATAACCTGTCATATCTTTGATTTTTTCTGAATAATCACTAACACTTGCACTCATTTCCTCAGAAGAAGCTGAGTTCTCTTCAGCAATAGCTGCTAGAGAATTGAGATTTTCTATTACCTTAGCTATTTTCTTAGATTCTTCATTTAAATCTTCAACAATTGAGACAACTTGTTCAGAAACTGCTTCAATGTTATTTGTTGCTTTATGATTTGATTTTGTTACATTTTTAAGAACTGTATTACTTTCTTCAAGATTTTCGAATTGATCACTTATACTATTTACTAAATTTTGTACTTGTTGAGTAAATTGATTTAGATTTTCATTAATTTTTTCTCCAGCTTCTTGAGAATCTTCAGCAAGTTCTCTTATTTCATCTGCAACTACAGCAAAACCCCGACTATTATCTGTGGAGCGGGCTGCCTCAATAGAAGCATTTAGAGAGAGTAAATTTGTCTGATCAGCTATTTCTGAAACTGTATCTACAATTTCCATAATTTCAGATATATCTTGAGCTAAATTTTTACCTTTTTCATTGACATCGGCAAAGGCTTCTTTTACACTTTCTATTCTTTTGTTTACATTTTCCACTTCTTCAGCTGAGTTTTTGATACTATTTACAGCTGATTCTAATTCTACCTTACTATTTTCTCCAGCTTCTGCTAGGTCTTCAATTTTATTCACATTGTTATCTACTATATAAGCGGAGTTTTCTGTTTCTTCAGCCTGTTCTTGAGCTCCTTGAGCAACTTCATCCACTACAGTTGAAATGTTATCTGACACATCACCCATTTCATTTGCTATTTCTACAATTTCTTCAGTGAAATTGTACATATCGTCAGTTCCGCCTTTTAAATAAAGTATATCTTTTCTAATTTGTACTTTCATTTTTTTCATATAATCAAAAAGCTCTTCAAATTCATCATTAGATTTTATTTTAAAATTATTATCTAAGTTGAGATTTTCAACACTTTTTAATTCATCTTTTACTGCAGTAAATGCTTTAGTAAGGAAATGACTTAATATTAAGGCTGAGCCACCATTTACTAAAGTTAGAATTAAAGGATTAGTTATTTTAAACAAATAAATAAAAATTAAATTTATAACAACTAAAGCAAAAGGAATTTTAAATTTTAATTTTTTCAAAAAACCAAATGATAAAATATTATTAAAAGTATAGTTTTCCACAGTCTTAAATTCTTCTTTAAACTTTACTTTAACAATTAAATAATATTTTTCTCCTTCTTTACCCCTTTCAACCTCAGTAATATCCATTTCTTCATCAAAGAATTCTGAACTTCCATTTAATAAACCTAAAAAGTAATCAAACATACCCCTTTTAGATTTATAAGTGAGTTGTATAGTATCTGAAGAAATTTCTTCAGGTATAATTCTAGGAGGATTTGCCCCAGAAATCATAGTAGTCAATTGTTTATGTACTGTATCCATCAAAACAAGAAAGTTTTTTAAACTTCTACCTTTAAAATATGATGGAAACCATTCAGAAAAAGAATAAATATTTTGTTGTCCAATTTTGAACCATAATTCTTCAGTAGAATTTTCAGTTTTTTGGGCAACTTTTTCAATAAGGTCAAAAGTTTTTTGATCATCTAAATTCATCATTGGAGTGATTACAAGTTCTTCATTCCACATTGATTCTTTTTTTGCTTCATTTACTATTTCTTTACCATAAAGGTCTTCCATAGTATTAATCCAAGTTGAAACAACTGTACCTTTCATGATATTCCTCCTTGACAAAATTTATTTGATTAAATAATTTATTAGCTTATAAAAATTAATAATCATTGCTAATTATAAATTTACACAAAAAATGATAAAATCCTCTTTTTTTTTTGATAAAAATGCCCTCTTTATTATATAATAGTGGTGGTTAATTGTTGTAATAAATTAAGGAGGTAAAAATATGGAATTATTTGATACTCATGCTCATCTTGATTTTCCTCGTTTTGATAAAGACAGAGATGAAGTTATAAAGAGAGCTCAAAATAAAGGTGTGAAAAATATAGTTAATATAGGCTCAAATATGACCACAAGTAGAAATTCTGTAGAATTAAGTAGACGTTATGAAAATATATATGCAGCTATTGGAATACATCCTCATGATGCAGATACTTTTAACTTAAATGTTTCTAAAAAGCTAAATAAACTCGCTGATAATGATAAAGTAGTTGCTATTGGTGAAATTGGCCTTGATTTTCACTATGATAATTCACCAAGAGAAAAACAAAAGCAGAGTTTTAGAGCTCAACTTAGACTAGCGAAAAAACTTGATTTGCCAGTTGTAATTCATACTCGTGATGCTGACAAAGAAACTTTAAATATTTTAAAAGATGAAAAGGCTATAGATATTGGTGGAATTATGCATTGTTTTGCCAGTGATAAAAAAATGGCTAAAGAAATTCTTGATTTAGGTTTTTATATAGCTTTTGGAGGTTTAATTACTTTTAAAAATTTAAGTAATTTAAGAGATGTAGTTAAAGAAGTGCCTTTAGATAGACTTTTAATAGAAACTGATTCACCTTATTTAACTCCAGAGCCACATAGAGGTAAAAGAAATGAACCTGCATATGTGAAATTTGTTGCTGAAAAAATAGCAGAAATCAAAGGGATAGCAGTAGAAGAAGTGACGAAAATAACTACTGAAAATGCTAAAAAAGTTTATGACATATAAAAATAAAATATAATGAAATTATTAAGGACTTGGCTATAACTTAGCTAAGTCCTTTTTTGCATATTTTAAAGAAGTAAAAATATATTTATTATAAGATTTATAAATTAATAATAAAAGGAGTAATTAGATGTTTAAAGTAATAAGAATTAAAAAAAGATTATTATATATATTTATATCATTTTTAGTTATAATTATTTTATTTTCTAAGCATAATAGCAGATTTTTAGAAACTTTCAGTGCTGAAAAGAAAAGTGACTATAAAATAATTATTAATACTTATAATAGAGAATTAGTAGTATATAAAAATGAAGATTTTTATAAAAAATATCCGGTAGCTGTTGGTAAGTCTACTACCAAAAGTCCTGTTGGAGAATGGGCAATTATCAGTAAATCCAAAAATTGGGGTGGAGGTTTTGGAACAAGATGGTTAGGGTTAAATGTACCTTGGGGCATTTATGGGATACATGGAACTAATAAGCCTAATTCAATAGGTAGAGCAGCAAGTCATGGTTGTATAAGAATGCATAATAAAAATGTTGAAGAGTTATTTGAAATTATACCTTTAAAAACAAGAGTTGAAATCATTGGGGAAAGAATTCCTATAAGTGTTAATTATAAATTAGATCCAGGGCAAACAGGTTTAGCAGTTATGCAACTTCAAGATAATTTAAAAAAATATGGATTTGAACCTGAATATATGGATGGACGTTATGGACCTTCTACAGAAGAAGCAGTATTGGAACTTGAGGCACAATTTGGCTTAAAAAAAGATGCTAAGGCTGATTTAGATGTTATTTATCTTCTGAATTTACCTGAATAAATGAGGTGATTTTTTGAGAAAAAGATATGGGATATATATATTTATAGTAATTATGTTTTTAGCAGTAACTGGAATGGGGGTTCTGAATTATTTTTATCCCTTTTCATTTATAAATAGATTATTGTTTAAATATAACTATTCTTTAGACCCTAATGTAAAAATTAATTATAGTAAAGAATATGATTTAGAATTTTATTATCCTCCCTTATTTAGAACTATACCAAAACTCAATAATAAAAAAGATATGGAAGAGATTATGGAAGAAATTGAAAGTAAAGTAAATAACAAATATAAAAATATAAATTTAACTTTTAAAGAAATTCCATTTTTAAATTACGAAGATAAAATTAATCAGCTGATTAAAAATAATAAAGGAAGTAAAATTATTTTTAATTTAAATTATGATCATTTTATTAATAAAAAGCAACAAATTCCAATAGAAAGGTATATAAATAAAGAGGAAAGAGAAAAAATTTCTACAGTAGATTGGCATTATCTTGAAAAAAAGGGACTACATCTTTGGATAATCCCTATTGCTTATCAAAACCAACACTGGTTATGCCAAGAGAAGGTAAATTTAACTACAAAGAAAATTAGAAATTTAGATGATTTGAATTTAATAAATGCTAAAATGGCTTTTTTTTATGATAATGAACTTTTTTTAAGACAATTATTTGCTCTTAAGGGTAGTGATAATTATGTGTTAAATAAGATATTAAATGAAAGTTCAGAAGAACATTTATCTAAAATCGTAAATACAATCAATAAATCAAAAATTGATGGTAAAATTTATGAAAATAGTTCAAGCAAAATCAGAAATTTTATAAATGGTGAAATAGATATATTGGCGCCCACTAATCCCTGGTTAGAATTTTACCTGAATGAAAAGATTGATAACTTGCAAAAAATTTATTTAGATAATCAAATTAGAACTTTTGG
The DNA here is from genome assembly GCA_051744825.1 of Bacillota bacterium. GTDB lineage: Bacteria > Bacillota > Halanaerobiia > Halanaerobiales > DATFIM01 > DATFIM01. The sequence continues at coordinate 6,157 of JBNJDL010000031.1, forward strand.
TTTGAGTATATTTAATACAAATAAAGATAGTCAAGAGGTAAAAATAGCAATTGAAAGCTCTAAAATTATAGCTGAAGAATTAAATAAATATTTAGTAAAAGATTTAAATTTGAAATCTGCTTATAATAATAATAATGTTCCAAGAAATTATCAGGAGATATTTCAATTATCTCCTGATGATAAAAAAGATTGGGAAGAATTAATCTCCCTTTGGAAAAGTTATTTTAAATAAATCACTTATAGATAAGAATTATTTTGTTAAAATTATTAGTATTTAGAAGAAATAATTCTCTTGAATTTAATTTTTTTAAAAGTAATGAAAATAGTTTAGAATAATTTTTTTCATTTTCAATTTCAAATTCAAAAAGAGTTAAATTTTTTTCTTTAATTTTAAAATTTTCTTTTAGACAAGCTTTATCTATATTATTATTCAAAAAAATATCAACCTGAGAATCTTTAATATTTATATATAAAACCTTAAATTTTTCTTTTAAAAGATAAGTATAGATTTCTTTAAAATATAATTGAGGAACATTGATATTATAAACATTTTTATATGAATTTTTTATTTTTATAATCATAATCACTTCCTTTTCCAAAAAAAAATATAGTTATACTTTTAATATAATATGTGAAATAATTAAACTTAGTTAATATATGATTTAAATGTACTATAAATTTGATAAAGGAATTTACCTTAATTACATAGAAATAATAAACAGAGTAGAAAAATCAGAAAAAAAATAATTTAAGGAGCTGAGTATTATGTCTAATAAAATTCTTGCTATTAACCCTGGCTCTACTTCAACAAAGTTAGCAATATTTAAAAATGAAAATGAAATTTGGAGCGAAGATATTTCTCATTCTACTAAAGAAATAGAGAAATTTTCTGAAATAATAGATCAACTTGAATGGAGAAAAAATTTAATTTTAAAAAAAGTAAGCGAAAATGATTTTGATTTAAATAATTTTGACGCTGTTGTTGCTAGAGGTGGTATGCTAGCACCGATACCTGGCGGTAGTTATTATATAGGTGAAAAAATGGTAGATGACCTTAAAAAAGCTAAAAATGGCTCCCATGCTTCCAATTTAGCAGCTATTATTGCTTATGAATTTTCTCAAGAATATAATGTAAAAGCATATACTGTTGACCCTGTAGGTGTAGATGAATTTGAAGCACCTGCTCGTTTGTCTGGTTTACCTGAGATTCCAAGAAAATGTCAATCTCATGCTCTTAATTTAAAGGCAGTGGCCAGACTTTCTGCTGAGAGTGAAAATTATAAAATGGATGAAATTAATCAAATAGGCGTTCACTTAGGTGGAGGCATTTCAATAGCTGCAATGAAAAAAGGAAGAATTGTAGATGTAAATAATGCTAATCAAGGAGGCCCTTTTTCTCCCGAAAGAGTTGGAACTTTGCCTGCTATTGATTTAGTTGAATATATTTTTGAAAATAAACCTGAAAAAAGCGAAATGAAAAAGCGTTTATTAGGTAAAGGTGGTTTAGCAGCTTATTTAGATACTAATGATGGAAGAGAAATTGAAAAAGAAATTGAAAATGGAAATAAAAAGGCTAAACTTGTTTATGATGCTATGATTTATCAAATAGCTAAGGAAATAAGTAGTATGGCTGCTGTACTTAAAGGAGAGGTAGAGGCTATTTTTATAACTGGAGGCCTTGCTAATTCAGATTATATAGTAAATAGTTTAAAGGAAATGATAGGTTTTATAGCTGAAATAAAACTTTATCCTGGCTCAGAAGAAATGAAACACTTAGCTGAAGGTGCACTTAGAGTTCTTAACAATGAAGAAAAGGCCTTAGATTATGAAAAAGAAAGTAAAAAACTTGAAGAAAAAATTAATGTAATATAGGGAGTGGTATCATGAGCAGAGCATTAGTTTATCTAAGTCGTGAGATACCAGATAGAGGATTAGAAATTTTAGATGAATTTTTTGAAATAAAAATGAATGATAAAGGGAGAAAATTAAGCAAAAAAGAATTAATTGAAGAAGCAAAAGAAGCTGATGCACTGTTAACTCTTTTAAGTGATAAGGTGGACAAGGAAGTAATGAGTGAGCTTGAAAACCTTAAAGTAATTGCTAATTATGCTGTTGGCTATAATAATATAGATTTAAAAGAAGCGACAAAAAGAGGTATAATTGTTACAAATACTCCTGATGTATTAACCGAAACTACTGCTGATTTAACCTTTGCTCTAATTTTAGCTTCTGCTAGAAGAATAGTTGAAACTGATAAACTTTTGCGTAAAGGAAAGTTTGATGGTTGGGCTCCAAAATTATTTTTAGGAAAAGAAGTTAATCACAAAAATTTGGGAATAATTGGATTAGGTAGAATAGGACAGGCAGTTGCTAAAAGGGCAAAGGCCTTTAATATGGATGTATATTATAACAATAGAACGAGATTAAAGAAAAGTAAAGAGCAAAAGTTAGGTGTAAAATATAGGGGATTTGAAGACCTTCTAAAAATTTCAGATTTTATTACAATTAATGCCCCTCTAAATGAATCTACCTATCATATGTTTGGTGAAAATGAATTTGAATTGATGAAAAAAGATAGTTTTATAATTAATACAGGCCGAGGGCCAATAATTAATGAAAAGGAATTAGTTAAAGCCCTGGAAAATAAAAAAATTGCTGGTGCTGGCCTTGATGTTTACGAAAATGAACCAGAAGTTGAAAAAGAATTAATAGATTTTGATAATGTAGTTTTAACTCCTCATATAGGTAGTGCTACCTATAAAGCAAGAGATAAAATGGCTGAACTTGCTGCTAAAGGTGCTATTGCAGGCTATAAAAGGGAATTTGCTAAAAATATTGTAAATGATGAATTATTAGATAAATAGTTTTGGCTTTTAGAAGGGGGAAATATTTTGAATCATAATTTAGATGAAATATTAGAAAAAACTATAGATACTCTTGATTCTAGTAAAAATGATATCTTTTCTATAGCTGAATCTTCTCGTAATGAAATGGAAGAAGTAAAAAAAGAAATAGAGGAAGTAAATAAAGATATTAATGATGTAGTTGATAAAATAGATAAATTGGAGAGAGAGAATAAAAAAGCTAGAATAAAGCTTATGGAAGTTAGCCGTGATTTTAATAATTATACTGAAGCAGAGGTTAAAGAAGTTTATGAAAAGGCTGAGGATACTTCTGTTGAAATTGCTGTAATGGAAGAAAAAGAAGAACAGTTAAAGGAGAGAAGAAAAAGTTTAGAAAAAAGATTAATTAGTTTAAATAAGACTTTTAAAAAAGCAGAAAATCTTGTATCAAAAATTGGTGTTGTTAGAGAATTTCTTCATGGGGAATTAAGTGATTTAAGTGAACACTTTGATAGTCTAAAACAAAAAGAAGATTTGGCTATAAAAATAATTGAAGCTCAAGAAGAAGAAAGAAAAAGAGTTGCTAGAGAAATTCATGATGGCCCTGCTCAATCTATGGCTAATTTGGTTTTTAGAGTAGAATTGGCCCAAAAAATGATTGATAAAGATGGAGAAAAGGCTAAAAAAGAATTGAAAAATTTAAAGGAAATGGTTAGATATAGTGTAAAAGATGTAAGAAAAATAATTTATGATTTGCGCCCAATGTCTTTAGATGATCTAGGTTTAATACCTACGGTTAAAAGATATATTGATAGGTTTATGGAACAGACAGAATTAAAGGTAGATTTAAATATTTTAGGCAATAAAAAAAGATTGGCTACAACCCATGAAGTAACTATTTTTCGTTTAATTCAAGAAGGCTTAAATAATGTTCATAAACATGCAGAGGCTAGTCAAGCTAAAGTTAGAATTGAATTTAGCAATAATCAGATTAATTTGTTAATCATTGACAATGGTAAAGGCTTTAATTTAGAAGAAGTCAGTGAAGGAAAATATGGTTTAATTAATATGAGAGAAAGATGTGAATTGATTGATGCAAAATTAAATATTAATTCAGATAGTAATGGGACAAGAATCCATGTAAATATTCCACTTAATAAAGAAGAATGAGGAGGAAATTAAAATGAGTGTAACTAAAGTTTTAGTTGCGGATGATCATAAGTTAGTAAGAGAGGGGATAGCTAAATTATTAGATTTTTATGAAGAACTTGAGGTAATAGGTGAAGCAAATGATGGGCTAGAAACAGTGAGAATGGTTAGAAATTCCTTTCCAGATTTAGTTTTGCTTGATTTGAATATGCCCCGGATGAATGGTATAGATACAATAAAGAAGATTAAAGAAATTGCTCCAGAAATTAAAGTGTTGATTTTGACTATTCATGATGAAGAAGAATATGTTTATGAGGTTACTCAGGCAGGAGCAGAAGGTTATATTCAAAAAGATATTGAGCCAGAAGAATTAAGGAAGGCTATTTCTAAGGTTATAAAAGGGGAAAGAGTTTTCCCCTCAGGAGTTGAAAAAAGAGTAAAAGAAAGAGATGATTCTCAGGTAAAATTAGATGAATTAAGTAACCGTGAACAGGAAGTATTAGAACTTTTGGCCCAGGGAATGAGTAATAAGGATATAGCTGAAGAGCTATATATAAGTGAAAAAACTGTAAAAAATCATGTTAGTAGTATATTAAGAAAACTATCTGTAAATGATAGAACTCAAGCTGTTATTGTTGCTTTAAAAAATGGCTTAGTTAGTCTTTCTTAAATTCATTAGCTATTAAATCCCAGAATTTTGTAGGACTATTTCCTAATTTCCAGATAGCAATTCCTTTTAAATCATATTTTTTAACTAAATTAAATTTATATGAATTACTCTGGCTATTTTCAAACCAAACTTCATGTTTAACTCCATTTTGATCATTATAATTAAAATAAGGTGTTTGATATCTGTTATTCCATTTTATTTCACTATTATATTTTTCGGCAGTTTTTACTGCCTCTTTTTCTGTTAAATCTCTTGTTTTTCCATTTTCGGCCCAATCATAACCATAGTTAGCAATACCTAAAAGAATTTTTTCAGCAGGAATATATTCTAAAGCATATTGTATATTTTTTTCTACCCAATTTACAGGAGCTATTGGTCCTGCTTCACTAGTTGACCAGTGATGATCATAGCTCATTATTACAATTCTATCGGCATAATTAGCAAGTTTAGCATAGTCAAAGGCACCCTGTAAACTTGCAGGTACGTCGATTTTAGGAAAGACAGAAATTGTTAGTAGTTTATCTTCATTTAGATTTTTTGATAAAAGTTTAATGAATTCTGTATAACCCTGTCTTGTCCATTCGGGAATAAATTCAAAATCAATATTAACTCCGGAGTAATTATAATCATTTACAAGTTTTACTATATTATTAACTGCCTTTTTTCGTGTTTCTTTGTCTACTAAAACCATATTGTTAATTTGACTATTGTTAATTAGAGGAAGTAATTTAAAGTTTTCATCCTCCTTATTCAAATTAGCTAATTCATACTGATGTCCTTCATATCTTTGTTCTAAACTTCCATCAGTATTAACTGTATACCAAAATGGTGCAACCATGTCAATGTTTTTAAGATTATTTTCAGTAGCTAGCTGTGAACTTGAATCTTTAGTGATCCAATTTACATAAAACCCTAATACTTCATATTCTTTTTCTTTTTCTATGACAGGAGGTTTTTTTTCATCTTCTTTTTCTTCTTGTTCACTATCTGAATCAGATACAAAACGATTAATAATATATGATAGAAGCAAAAATATAATACCTTTTATCCACGAATCATTTGCATTATCATCAGTAGCCAGAGCAATTGAAGAAAATGCTATAATAAAACTAGGTAATAAAAGTATTGTAACTAAGATAAGTATTATAGTTTTTTTCTTGTTTTTGCTAAACTTCATTATTTTCTCCCTTCTACTCTTGTATTTTTATACTATATTAATTATAATAGAAAAGTGAGAAGGGTTTCAATGTACGATTTTTACCATAAATGTAAATAAAAGTATTTTTATTAAAAGGAGTGATTATTAAATGAAGTTTTTTATTGATACTGCAAATTTAGATGAAATAAGAGAAATTAAGAAATGGGGTATTTTGGAGGGAGTTACTACTAATCCAAGCCTTATTGCTAAAGAAGGAGATGTAGAATTTAAAGATGTTATTTCTCAGATTACAGAATTAGTTCCTGCTCCTATTAGTGCAGAAGTAATTAGTACTGATGCTGAGGGTATGATTGAAGAAGCAAGAGAATTAGCAGAAATAGCAGAAAATATTGTTATTAAAATTCCAATGACTCCTGAAGGAATGGATGCAGTTTCTACTTTATCTAAGGAAGGTATTAAAACAAATGTTACTTTAGTTTTTTCAGCTAATCAGGCTTTAATTGCTGCGAAAGCAGGTGCTAGCTATGTTAGTCCATTTATTGGTAGATTAGATGATATTGGACATGATGGAATGCAAATAGTAAGAGATATTGCAGATATTTTTGCTACTTATGAGATTGATACTGAAATAATAGCTGCTAGTATTAGACATCCACGTCATGTATTACAATCGGCTAAGGCAGGTTCTGATATAGCAACAGTTCCTTATGATGTATTAAAGAAAATGATTACTCATCCAAAAACAGATGAAGGAATCAAAAAATTCTTAGATGATTGGGAATCAAGAAATTAATAAAAATAATAAAAGTAAAACCGTCAGGAATAATTCCTGGCGGTTTTTGTTTAGAGACTTAATCTGCTCCAGTCAAGCTTTTTTTTTTACTATTTTTATCTACTTCATTTTCTTCTGATTTATCATTCGATTTTGTAGCTGTCTTTTTTTGAGAAGAGTTAAGCATTTTCATTAAATTACCTAAAGTTGAATTTCCATTAACTGAATTCATAAGTAAAGGAAGCATATTTTGTAATTCATTGTTATCTAAAGAATTCATGAGATCATTTAATTGATTATTATTGTTTTCTGAAATATTATTATTTAGATTTTGTTGATTATTATTTAGATAAATATTACTTAGTTGATGTAAAAGAGTTAAACTAAACATAGTGAAAATTTCATTATTATTTATTTCTCCATTATCTTTTTTTAATATTTCATTTAGCATTATTAATAAATTATTTTCATTCATCTTTAACCTCCTTCCTCGATATTTTCCTCCTCTTTTATATTTTCTTTTTCTTCATTTTCTTTTTCATTATTAATTTCATTTTGATAGTTTTCTTTTATGTTTAATTTTAATAATTTTTCTATTGCAAATAATATGTCTTCACTTAAAATTAACAAAATAAGTATTAAAAATAGATGATAAGCTGAGCCTTCATTATTTTGATTCAAGCTAATTCCTCCTTTTGTAGTAATAATCATTACAATAATATATGTTTGAAATAAGGCTTTGTTAATGAGTGTAACAAAATAATTATTTTTAACGTAATATAATAATAAAGAAGTTTTTAAAGGAGGGATTTTGTTGTTTGAGGAAAATGAAGATAGTAGTTATATGTTATTTTTAATTTTAATTTTATTATTTATGGGAAATAGTAGTGAGTTAAATAGTTATTATCATAAATTTGAAAATGAAATGAATCATGTTGAAAAAATGTTTAAAACTTTGAATGCAACAGCTGATGGTTTGAAAGTTGCTTTTGAAACTCCCCAAAAAGTGATAAATGATCTGGAAATGAATAATTATTAGTTATGAAAAAAGAGTAGGAATTATTTCTACTCTTTTTAATATACTATTCATAAAACTCTAGATAAATTACATTGAAGCTCCTTTATATTTATGTTAAAATAAACAAAACACAAAAAGCAGGGTGAAATAATGGAAAAATCAATTGCAACACCAAGTAAAACTAAAGAAATTTTGAAAAATTATAATATTCGATTAAATAAAAGATTAGGACAGAATTTTTTAGTAGATACTAATATAATAGAAAAAATTATTGAAGGTGCAGAAATAAAAGGAAATGAAACTATTGTAGAAATAGGGCCTGGTATTGGATCTTTAACAGAATATGTATTAAAAGAAATTGATTCGGGAAAACTAATTGTTATAGAAAAAGATAATAGATTTATTAAAATATTAAATGACTTATTTCTAAGTGATAAATTAGAAATAATAAATGATGATGTACTCAATGTTGATTGGAATAACTTATTAAAAGATGATAAAAGTGTAAAAGTTGTGGCTAATCTACCTTATTATATTACTACTCCTGTAATTATGGGACTGCTTGAATCAGATTTTAAATTTGAATCATTACTTTTTATGGTTCAAAAAGAGGTTGCTGAAAGAATGGCAGCAGACCCAGGTAGTAAAAAATATGGCTCTTTGAGTGTAGCGTCTCAATACTATTCTGAAGTTGAAATTATTCATGAAGTACCTTCTTCAGTATTTATTCCTAAACCTAAAGTTGATTCTGCAATTATTAGACTAAAGCAATATGAGAATATTCCTTATTCTACTCTTGATGAAGATTTTTTCTTTGCTATAGTTAAAGCAATTTTTCAACAAAGAAGAAAAAATATTAAAAATGGTTTAACAAAAGCAGCGGAAATAAATTTAGCTAAAGAATTAGTTTTAGAAGCATTAGCAGAATGCAATATTGATAGAAGAATCAGAGGAGAAAAGTTGGAAATAGAAAAAATGGTTGAGTTAAGTAATAGTTTAAAAAGAAATTTAAACTCAAAATAATAAAATTTTAAAATATAAGTTGGTGAAAATTATGAAATTCACTAGTCCAACAGATGGAGTTTTAAGCTTTAAAAAAATGTATAAAACTATTATGAATTTTGTTAGGGAGAAGCCTGGCTATAATTATAATCTAATAGTTGGGACAGATTCTCAACCTGCAATTAATGAAGCTGTTTTTGTTACAGCTGTGGTTATTTATAGAGAAGGTAATGGAGGCAGATATTTTTATCATAAAGAAAAAACAGTTTTAAAAGTAGGAATGAAACAAAGAATTTATTATGAAGTGTCTAGAAGTTTAGAAACTGCCAGTAAATTGACTGCAAAATTGGCTGAAGAAGAATATTTAGATGAAAATTTAAATGTGCAAATCCATGTAGATGTTGGTAATAAAGGTCCTACAAATAATATAATTAAAGAGGTAGTAGGTATGGTAGTTGGTAGTGGATATGAAGCAATGATAAAGCCAGAATCTTATGCAGCTTCATCAGTTGCTGATAAACATACAAAATAATAACATTCTCTCCTTTAATATAATATAATATATTATAGGCTTTTTAATTTTATTCAACCCTTATTATTTAAGGGGGGAGAGAATTGAAATTTAATGTAGGTGATTTAGTAACTAGAAAATCTTATAAATCGGACATTATTTTTGAAATAGAAAAAATCTTAGAAAATAGAGCTTTGTTGAGAAGTATAAAACTTCGATTAATGGCTGATGCTTCTCTCAGTGATTTAAAATTATATAATAAAAATAAAAATGATTTAAAAAATGATTTACTTTTAGAATCTTATCAATATATCTATAGGTTACAGAGAAATTTGATTTTAAATAATAATTCTCTTAATTTAACTAGACATAATAATTCTTATAGAAAACACTCTGCCAAAATATTACATTTAGATGGAGATGAACATTTTTTAGAATTATCATTACAAAATTATCAAAATCTTAATTTAAATGTTAAAGGAATATATATAGAGGAAAAGGGACAACCAAAAAAAATATTAAATTATTTAAAAT
>JBNJDL010000032.1:0-15797 GCA_051744825.1 Bacillota bacterium
AAAATAAGTTTTTTCTAAAAAATCATCTAAATTTCCTGCAATAGCTATATTAACCATATCTTTCATAACTAAACTAAAATAAACAGTTATTAAAGTCATAGCTGTTGTTATAAATATACCTACAAAAAGTAAATATCTCTGGGGAAAATAATTTATTATCTTTTTATAATTTTCAATTACTCCGCCTTCACTCTTAATAGTCCTCTCCCCCTTAAATTTAAATATATTTTCTATACATTGATAATTTGATCACTATATAGAATATTTTATATCCTTATATTAATAAAGTCAAGCGAAAAATTAATATTTTTAATGTTAGGATTAAATTTATTTATTATTTTCTTTAAAAAAATATTTCACATAGCAAAAGCCAGGCATTTCAGCCTGACTAAATAACATTTCCTATTTCTTTTTATATTTTATGAATTCGTATCTATTATTTTTTTAAGTATTTTGGAACTAGAAAAACCTAAAATAACTAATACAAGGGTCCAGGCAAAAATGAATTCTGTTTCCAAATTATTTCTCGCCCAATAAAGACCAGCTCCTATTCCACTATCAAGACTTAAAAGCTCTGCCATAGCACCAATTTTCCAGGCTCTTTCAATAGTAATTATTGCAGCTGAATTTAAGTAAGGCTTTACAGAAGGAAAATATATTTTTTTAAAAGTATTAAAAAAGGATAAATCATAAATATGAGCCATCTCTAAAAGCTTTGGATCTGTGCTATTGACTCCCTCTTTAGTATTAATAACAAAAATAGGTAAAAGTGATATAAAAATTGTAAAAATAACGATCTTTGAATTTAATCCAAACCAGATAATAGCTATAAGAATCCAGGATATATTAGGAATTGTCTGTAAGGTAGAAATCAAAGGCTTTATAGTCTGGTTTAGCTTTTCATTGAGTCCCATTAAAAAACCAATTATAGCTCCTACAAAAAGAGAAATTAGATAACCAATTGCAACCCTAAAAAAACTATAAGAAATATCAACCCAGAATTCTTTTGAAAAAATCATATCTTTTATTGTCATAAAAGTTAATTCAGGTGAGGGAAGTATAATAGTTGCATAATTAAGTGAGGCTAATTTCCAGATAATCAATATAGCTATAATTCCAAAAAGGGTATATTTTATAGATATGCTATCTTCTTTACTTTCTTTGATTTTATTAATATTGGTAATAGAAGTCTTCATCAGGCATTTCCCCACCTATAGCTTTTGGATTTTCCCTGCTTAATATCTCAAAATAATTAGTGATTTCTTCTTTTGCTTCATTAGCTTTTTTAAAGGATAAATTTAACCTTGGATTTGACAATTCATTAACCTTCTTTTTTGTTCCCATATGTTTTTCAGCTAATTCTGCAGCTTCTTTTGGATTATTATTAACCCAAGCTATAGCTTTTTTATATTCTTCATTAAATTCCTTTATCAATTCATGATTTTTTTCATTAATAAATTCACCATTTATAACTAGAGAAGATTGTGGTAATTCCATACTAGTCTCTTTTTTCCATTCTTTTTGAAGGTCTAACATTACTTTTGCTTTTTCATTTTTTATCATAACTTGTGATAAAAGAGGTTCTCTAAGCACTGCAGTTTCCACCATATCATTAGACATTAACTGAGCTATTTCTCTTACCTTTCCTCTTCTTATTTTTAAATCCTTTTCTACATTTATATCATTTTTTTTAGCTATATAATTAAAGACTATATCCATTGGACCACCTTTGTCAGGAAGGGCAATATTTTTACCTTTTAAATCAGAAAGAGAAGTAATTTTATCATTAGTAGTTGCTAAATAAAAAACTCCCCAGGTGTGAACATTAGCTATTTTTAAATCTACATCTTTATTATATAATTTTGCAGCTTCATTAGTAGCTAATAAAGCCATATCGATTTCATTTTCCATTAAATTTGAAATAACAATATTTCTATTTTTATGAATTTCTACTTCTAAATTCAAATCACTATTTTCTAAAAGATAAAAAACAGGTATAGATGAAGGACTATTTGAAACACTAATTCTAATTTTATTGTCACTTGCAAGTGTACTTTCAGTTATAAACAAAGAAGTTGTTAGTACAAAAATTGCTAATAAAGTTATAAACATTAATTTTTTCTTCATAAATTTCTCCCCCTATTAATAAGTTAATTTTAAATCTTTCATTCCAATTCTCTTTCTTCTTCTACAACATTTTTGACCATAATTTTTACCTTGATGAAAGAATATGGAATCATTTAATTCTTGATTTAAGTCAAAAATATCAGGGTCACCTAATCTCCGCTCATCTTTTGGTATATCTACATCTATAACATTTTTTATTTCTCCTGGATTTTCAGCCATTACCATAATTTTATCTCCCATCAAGACTGCCTCTCTAGTATCATGGGTAACAAATATTCCACCCATATTTTCATTTTCAAAAATATGATTTAATAAATTTATCAAATCTACTCGTAAAGGAAAATCTAACTTAGAAAATGGCTCGTCCATTAAAATTAATTGAGGTTTTATAGCTAGAGCTCTAGCTATAGAAACTCTCTGTTTCATCCCACCACTTAATTTATCTGGATGAAAATTTGCATAAGAACTTAAATTAACACTTTCTAGAGTGTCTTCAACTATTTCTCTTCTTTTATTTTTATCTTTAATTTTATCTTTTAACACTAATTCTACATTTTCAAAAGCGGTTAGCCAGGGTAATAAGCGATGATCTTGAAAAATAAACGAACTTTGAGTGGCACCTATTTTTAAATCACCTTCATCAGCCTTTTCTAAACCTGCTAAAATTCTAAGCAAAGTTGATTTTCCACAGCCACTAGGACCTAAAAAACAATTAACTTCACCTTTTTGTAAATTAAAAGATATATCATTTAATACCTTTTCTCCTTCAAAACTTTTATTTAAATTATCTATATTTAAAAGCAAGGAGTAAACACCTCCTGGAACTTCTGATTTGAAAATCATTATCAGTTAAATTTTATAACATATACTCAAAAAGGTCAAGCAAAATAATCTCTTATTATTGATTCAATTTTTTCAAATCTATCTTCCCAGGTATTTTCTGAAGCTATTTTTTTTCGTTTTTCTCTTAAGGAAAGACAATCTTCTTTTAAAGCTTTTTCTATCTCATCAACAAATTTTTGTGGTTTATCGGCAAGATATAAAACTTCATTCATAGCCTCTAATTCAGGCAATTTACTTCCAACTACTGCTTTTCCAGCAGCTAAATATTCATACATTTTTATTGGATTAGCAGCCAGAGAAGTTTCACTTTTATCAAAGGGAATTAAACCTAAGTCAATATTATTATAATAAAAAGGGAGTTCATTATATGACTTTGAAGCAAGATTAATCATTCCTTCACCTAAATTATTACCAAATTCTTTTCCAATCAAAATAGTAGTATATTTTTTAGCAACATAATTTAATATATCTCTATCGATCCAATTTCCAAGAGCTCCTATTAAAGCAATAATGGGTCTTTTTAGTCTTGATAAATCTATAGGTGTTTTATAATCTCCTTGAAAGAAATCATAATCACAGGCATTTTTTATTAAAAAAACGTGGTCATGATATTTGTTTTTTTCATCATATAAATACTGAGAAGTTGTAAAAATAATGTCTGCTCTATTTAACATCTTCTTTTCGTGTTTTTCCCATTCAATAAATTTGTCCACACAATCATAAATTACTATATCTGCTTTAACTTTATCACAAATATAATGCTGTCTAGGAGAACTAATATATAAAACATCAACTTTTTTAACTCTATTTAAATAAATTGAAAAATCATGATATAAATAAAGATTTTCTTTGATTTCTTCTACGTCTTTATAACGCTGAGTTTTATTAATATAATGTACTTTCCAATTATTTAAAGCAAATTGAGACATAAGCTGCTGTGGTCTTTGAAAAAGAAAATTCCAGTCAAGAGTTGGTGGATATAAAATGCTTTTCATAAACTATTTCCCCCTTTAGCAAAACAGTCATATATTTTATTATATATATGTTTTAGAGAAAATAGTGTTATAAAAAAACAAGACCCTCTTCAGGGTCTAAAAACAAAAAAGTTTATTTATTTTTTACTTTCCTTCATATCATACATTTTACTATCTGCCGTTTTAAAAATCTCGTCTAAATTTTTATCTATAGAATTTTTGCTGGCAGAACCAGTAGAAATTCTAATAGGCACTTTTAAAGATTGACTTTTTTCTTTGCATTTTTTACTAATTCTTTTTTCTATATTTTTTGCTATCCTAATATCAGCCTCAGGTAATAAAATTGCAAATTCATCTCCACCAATTCTGGCCACTATATCTGCTTCTCTAACTGATGAATTTATTATCTCAGCAATCATTTTTATATACCTATCTCCCTCTTTGTGACCAAACTTATCATTAATCTTTTTTAAACCATCCATATCAGCTACTATAATACTTATAGGAAGATTTCGTGATTTATTAAGTCTAACTAGTTCTTCTTCAAAATATCTTCTATTATATAAGTCAGTCAATTGATCATGAAAAGAAAGATATATATTTTTTTCTTCTTCTCTTTTTCTATCAGATATATCGCTATATATTGCATAAACTCCTAGCTTTTGACCCTCATAAATTATTGGATAGCCTTTTATAGAAACATTAATTTTTTCACCTATTTTAGTCTGTCTAATAGATTCTTTTTCTACAGTTGCTCCTTCTTTTACATCTTGACTAATTTGGGAACCTTCAGATCTTTTTTCTTCAGGAATAATAAGATTATTAATTTTTCTCCCCTCAATTTCACTTTGACTATAACCAAAAATTTTTTCAAAACTATCATTTATTTTAATTACTTGTTCTCTATTATCTAAAAGAACTATACCTTCTGGAGAATTATCAAATAGTTGTTGGAAATAAGCATGTTGTCTTTTTATTACCTTTTCAGCTAATTTCCTTTCACTAACATCAAATATGCTAAGATAAACTCTAGAATAATTAATATCATCTTCTGCTATTTTCCACTCAATCCTTATATCTTTTCTTTTACCATCAAGAGTTTTAGTAACAGAATCACTACGAAATTTTCTTTCTTCCTTAGCTATAGCAACAATGATTTCTTTAAAAACTTCTTTCCCTTTTTTGGTAAAAAGTTTATCAAAATTATTATAAATCTCTTCCTTTGAGTCTGCATTATAAAATTTAAGTGATGTTTTATTAACATCAATTACATTAATCATAGTTAAAACTTTTTCAACTTCATCTGGGTTTTCATCCAAATATTTAGATAAATTAACATTTTTATTTTTTAATGAATCTACATATTTTTTTATTTCTGAAAAATCTTCTTCCCAGATTACTGCAGGAAAATTCTCAAAAAGAGTATGATATCTACTTTCAGTTTTTCGAAGTTTATCTTTAATATTTTTTCTATCAGTTATATTGTTTATAAATGCAAGAACTTTATTATTATCAATGGCTATAAACAATGTTTCAAAAAAATTTATACCTTTCTTTAATTTTAATTTGTATTGATATTTTTGAATTTCTTTGCTTTCTATAGCTAAATTTATATATCTCTTATAATTTTTTGCAATAATTAAAGGTAAAATTTCTTCTACATTTTTATCTTTTAGTTCCTTAATAGGGGCTACTAAATCTTCCGGTTTATTTGTCCATATATTTTTATAATTGCCTTTCTCATCCATAGCTATAATAATATCAGGATTTTTAGAACTATTTTTCAAATCAACTATATTTTTCACTTCTTTCACCCCTTATATTCAAATTTATCTGTTAGTTATATAATTAAAGATAAGATTGTAGAATCCTGTTATATTTTCGGCAAAATTTGAATTTTAATTCACAATTTGATATACTTTTTTTGTTGTACTAAGGAGGTAGTTATTATCAGAAAAATACTTATGTCTTATTATTTAAAACTCCTTAATTTCGTTAACAAAAAATGTCAATGTTTGCATCGCATTATATTTATAATAAGTGGTATTAGTGGTGCTTTTTTCTTTCACTTTATAACACATAATGCTTATGTTGAAGCTGCACTTGCTATTTTAATTGGTGGCGGTATTGTAGAGTTAGCTAATAAATATTTGAGAAGTCAACCAGAAATAGTCTTGGTTACTCAGTCTAAGGAAGAAAATAATGAAGAATTTTTGAACAAAATACAAAAAAGACTTTCTGATACTTTAAAAGAACATGAAGATAATAAAAACAACAAAAATAATAGCTAAAATACTAAAGCTCCCAAAATTTTTGGGAGCTTTAGATATTTCGACAAAATCCGGGAGGTACCCGGTACCATACCGGGTACCAATTTAGGTACCAATTTATTTAAATTTTTGCACTTTCATAAACCTTTTTTAAACTAATACCTTCTTTTTTGGCTATTTTTTTGCATTCTTCATATTCTGGAGCAACGTTTACTATTTCTCCATCTTTATAAGCTAACTTAACTGTTACTTTTCCCCAGGGAGTCTCCACCTGCTTATATTCTCTCTCAAGACAAACTCTTTCAATATCTTTATAAAATCTTAAGCCCAAACTACTAGTTTCCCTAAATATGGTATCAACAATTTCCTCTTCATTATCTTTATAGAGAACAGATAGTTTTATTGCAGGTCTATTTTTTTTCATCTGTATAGGTGTAAAATATACATCAACTGCTCCTTTATCAAATAACTTTTCCATAACATATTCATAATACTCTGGATTCATATCATCAATATTACTTTCAATGAGATTTATTGAGTTTTTTTTTGCTCACTTTTTTCAACATCTTCTATTAAATTAACTCTTAAAAGATTAGGAATTGGAAGATCTCTACTTCCAGCTCCATAACCAGATTTTATAATTTTCATTTCTTTTCTTGCTCCAAAACTCTCAGCTAAAGTGCTGATAATAGCAGCTCCAGTTGGGGTAACCATTTCTGCTTCTATACCCACAGAATAAACAGGAATTCCTTCTAAAAGCTCCATTGTAGCTGGAGCAGGAACAGGCATTTTGCCATGATCACAATTTACAAAACCAGTACCTGTATGCAATTTAGAAGAATAAATTTTATCTATTCCAAGCATTTCTAATCCTAATACACTTCCAACAATATCAACAATAGCATCAACAGCTCCTACTTCATGAAAATGAATTTCATTAATATCTTCTCCATGTATTTTTGCTTCTGCCTTTGCTAAATTTAAAAATATGGCCTTTGCTTTTTCTTTAACATTAGAAGAAAAACCACTATTATCTATAATTTTATTTATATCTTCTAAATTTCTTCCATGACTATGACCATGTTCGTGACTGTGCCCATCTTCACTATGGTCATGATGACTATGCTCATGGTCATGATCGTGATCATGAGCGTGATCTTCATGAGAATGATGATCATGGTCGTCTTCATGTTGATGATTATGACCATGGGCTTTGTTATCCACTAATTCTACTTGAAAATATCTTCCCCCTATTCCATGTTTTTCAGCTTTTTCATTAATTAGATTATATTCACCTTCAAGTCCTAATTTTTTTAATTCCTCTTTCCATTCTTCATAATCAAGGCCAAGGTCTAACAAGGCTCCGAGTACCATGTTTCCACTTATTCCAGAAAAAATATCAAAATATGCATTCATTATTTTACTGCCTCCTTTGTACTTCCACTTCTATAACCTTCTAGATCTAAAGTTATATAACTAAATCCATGTTTTTTTAATTCACTTACAATTTCTGCTTTTCTTTTCATAATTTTATCCATTTCAGAAGCCAAAACTTCTATTCTCAAAGTGTTTTCATCATGAACTCTAGCTCTCAATTGTTCAAAATCAAATTGTCTTAAATAATTTTCTATCTTTTCTAATTTAGCTAATTTATCTTCTTGAATTTCTAAATCATAAGAAAAACGAGTAGCCAAACATGTATCAGAAGCTTGATTCCAGGTTTCTAATCCTAAAACTTTAGATAATCTTCTAATCTCTTCTTTTTTTAATCCTGCTTTTTTTAAAGGAGTTCTTATATTCAATTCTTCAATAGCCTTCATCCCAGGCCTGTCCTCATTAACTAAATCATCTGCATTAGTGCCATCAACAACCCAATTTATACCTTTCTTTTTAGCTATTTCTTGTAATCGTTGATATAATTCATATTTACAATAATAACATCTATATTCATCATTTTTTCTAAAACTGTCCTTGCTTATTTCAGAAGTTTCAATAACCAAAGGCTTTGTCCCTATATCCTCAGCAACTTTTTTAGCCTTTTCAATTTTATTAGAAAAACGAATTTCTGAATCAGCAGTAATTGCTAAAACTTTCTCTTTACTTAAAGTGTCTAAAGCTACTTTTAATAAAAAACTGCTATCAACTCCACCTGAAAAAGCAATAATAACTTCTTCCATTTCTATAAATAATTCTTTTAATTTATTATACTTATCTTTAAGTTCAGAACTTATTTCAGTGCTATTTTCAATCTTCATTTAATCTCCTCTTTCTTCACCAATTTTATTTATTGAATTAGCTAAATAAGCAGCACCAAAACCATTATCAATATTTACAACACCTACTCCAGTTGCACAACTATTTAACATAGTTAATAAAGGTGCAATCCCGCCTAAGTTAGCTCCATATCCAACACTTGTTGGAGTCGCTATTACAGGTTTGTTTACTAAACCAGCAACAACACTAGGTAAAGCACCATCCATTCCTGCAACTACAATAATAACTTTGGCTTTTTCTAATTTATCTACATTATTTAAAAGTCTATGTACTCCAGCTACACCTGCATCTACTAACCTTGTTACTTTATTTCCCATGATTTTTGCTGTTTCAATCGCTTCCTCTACCACTGGTTGATCTGAAGTTCCTGCACTTACTACAAGTATATTGCCTACCTTATTTAAAGCTTTCTTCTCTCTAATTATCATTTTAGCAGCTTTATTATAACGTGCTTCTGGTAGAACTTTTTTTACTTCTTCAAATACTTCTTTTTCAGCTCTAGAAGCAAGTATATTATCACTTTTTCTAGCTAAACTTTTCATAATTTCTACAACTTGCTCAGTAGTTTTACCTTCACAAAGTACAACTTCAGGAAATCCCTTTCTTTTTTCTCTATCATGATCAATTTTAGCAAATCCTAAATCTTCGTAACCTTTTTCATCTTCATCTTCTTCAAAAAAATCTTTTTCTATTAAATCTGCAGAATAGGGTTTTATATCTAAAACAGGAGTATCATTAATAGCATCTAAGCCTTTAACCACTAAAATATTATCCTTTCTTTCTAATAATTTAACTGTTGTTACTCCTATTCCAGCAGGACGATGAGGACTTCTAGAAGAAAAAACACCCCTTTTATTTCCATTATGCCTCTTTGCTACTAATTCATAGCTATCAGAACGGTCAAAATGATAAATTATTTGTAAATAATCTCTCTTTTCAATTTTTTCTAAACCTGCTTCAAATTCATCTTTTATAATGATTTTACTTTTCTCTTTTCTAATATCATCTAAAGGAGCAGGTTCTTTAAAAGAATTTTTTACTTTGGCAATAACTTCAAAATCCATTATATCAATTCCTTTCTTCTTAAAATTTTTAAAAGGCCTGCCACAAACTAAATGTAGCAGACCTTGGTAGTCTAATAATTATAAAGATACTTTTTAAGCGCTTTGACCTGCCTTTATAACCCCGGAAGCATATATTCTATCCACCACTATTTTTATCACAATTGCATAAAGAGGTATGTGTTGTAATTGAGTTATAATCGCTTCATAAAACTTAACTTTAAATGGCAATCCAAATAATAAGTTTAGAAAATATGGAACCATAAGTATTGAAGTAACTGTTTGTCCAGCAGCAATGGCCACAAGATAATGCCAAAAAGTTAACTCAGTCTTTTTGAAAAAGTAAAGAACTAAACCAGGAATAGCGCCTGTTAATCCTGCACTTAAAGTAAAGTGAGGCATAAAAGGGCCAGTCGGTCTAAAAATAAAACCTAAAAGATCACTAAAAGCACCAACTATAAAGCCAGATACAGGACCAAAAATAACTCCTGCAATGATTGGTGGAAAACCAGTAAAGGTTAAGCCTAAAATTGGAACTGGAATCTTAAAAATCTTCAAGACTACTCCCATTGCAATCAACAACGCCAAAAAAACCATCTTCTTAACACTTATTTTCATTTAAACTTCCTCCCTTTTCCTATGGCAGCACCAGCTACACACTAAAGAAAAGGGTTTCTTCAGTGACCAGCGGACGCAGGGATAATACCGCAGACTTCATCTTTCGTCCCCAGGCAACGTCCCATCCTGAGGCACTTTACGCACTATCCCTTACTCTGCCATAAAGATAAATATTTTTATTACTTTTAATTTTAACTCATTTTTAATTATAACATAATCCCGTCAAATATACTAGGAATTAAAGCTATAATTGATTTTTTCTTTCTTTTTTTATAATAGCATTTTATACTCAAATAACCTGTAAAACATTTTACAGATAACCTATGTTTGATTGCTTTACAAATAAGAATAGTTAGGTATATAATAAAATATAAACTTGATCATAAAAAGGAGGAATGAAGTTGTCTAAGAAAATAACTATTTTAGCTATAGATGAAAAAATTTCTGTATTTTTTAAAAAAGAAATTAATCGAATATTTAATGGAATATTTGATATTGACTACAGAAGTGCAGACATGAAGCCTGTTCCCTCTATAGAAAATACAGACCTTGTCTTATTTACTGATCCAGATATTTTAGATAAATTATATGATATTATTGAATGTAATGCTCCAACTCTCATGATGAAAAGAACAATAACCAGACAGGCTTTAGATAAATTAAAAAAATTACCTTCCGAGAAAAAAGCTTTAGTTGCAAATATAAATCAATATATGGCAAATGACACCCTTGCCCTCCTCTATCAATTAGGAATCAACCAACTCAAATTACAACCGTTCTATCGTGGAAAGAAAGATTTCTCAGAAGATATAGATTATATTATTGCTCCAGAAAAATATGATTTTTTACCAGATATAGATGCAGAAACAATTGTTATTGGTAATCGAGTTTTTGATATTTCGAATATAATGGATATACTGACTTTACTTGAGGTAGATCGCAAAAAGGCTGAACAAATAGTAAAAAATTATATTTTTAGAGTTCCTACTTTCTGGTATGGAGCGAAATATAACTGGGATAATAGAAATAAGAAACCTAAAAAGATAACTGGATACTTTTCTAAACATAACTTCTCTGATTTAATAGGTAAAAATAAAAAATTTTTAGATACTAAAAAGAAAGCTAAAAAAATCTCTTCAACTAATTCAACTATTATTCTTTATGGTGAAACTGGTACAGGAAAAGAGCTTTTTGCTGGAGCTATTCATAATGATTCACAAAGAAAAGATAATCCCTTTATAGCAATAAACTGCACTACTTTGCCAAAAAATCTCTTAGAATCAGAACTCTTTGGTTATGAAAAAGGTGCATTTACTGGAGCAAAAAAGGAAGGAAAAATTGGGCTTTTTGAAAGAGCTGACAAGGGAACTTTATTTTTAGATGAAATTGGAGATCTCCCACTTTCTTTACAGGCAAGATTACTTAGAGTTCTTGAGGAAAAAGAAATTATGAGAATTGGTGGAGATTCAATTATACCAATTGATGTTAGAATCATTGCTGCATCTAATAAAAATTTACAAAAACTGGTTGAAAAAGGGGAATTTAGAAAGGACTTATATTTTCGTCTAAATGTATTTCAGTTTAATATTCCTCCTTTAAGAGAAAGGATAGATGATATTCCACTTTTAATAAAGCACTTTTTTGATAGCTGGGAAATAAATAGAGATTATAACAAAAATTTTATGGATTTTATTAGTAATTATGATTGGCCAGGTAATATTAGAGAGTTAAAAAACGTACTTAAAAACATGACAACTCTTTCAAAAAATGATTTATGTCTTGAAAATTTACCTGATTATTTAAAAGAAGAAAGTAATTTTAATAAAAATTTGAAGAAAAATATTGTCTTAAAGTTAATACATGATCTGGAAAGTGAAAAAAAAGATACAGGTCGAAGAACTTTAATTAAATTATTTAAACAATTATATTTTTATATCTCTGAAAAAGATTTAAGAAATATATTAAGTTCTCTTAATGAAAAAAATTATATTACAATTCACAGAGGTAGAAAAGGAAATACTCTGACTAAAAAGGGAAAAGAATTTCTAAACAAAAAATCCTGTCTTTAAAGACAGGATTTTTAATAATTATAATTTATTCAGCTTCTTCAATTATATACTCAGATGTTATATTGGCATTAAGGGATGCACTTGCTGAGCAATATTTTTCTTCAGAAAGATTAATAGCTCTTTCTACTTTTTTCTCATCTAAATTATGTCCTTTAAATTTATAGATTAAATGAATATCAGTAAATCTTCTAGGATGTTCTTCAGCCCTTTCTGATTTAACTTCCATATCAAAATCTACGACTTCTTGATTCATTTTCTTAAGGATCATTATTACATCAACACCAGTACAACCAGCAAGCCCATTTAAAATTAATTCAGTAGGTCTAGGGCCATTATCATTGCCACCGCTTTCCTTTTTGGCATCAACTGTTACACTATGGCCAGAAGGCAGTTGACTTTCAAACTCTAGCCCACCTTTCCACTTTACATTCATATCCATATTTTATTCCTCCCTATATAATTTTCAGATTGCTTATTACAGTTATTTTTATTTTACTCTATCTTTACTTTATTGTAAAGCTATCTGAAAAAAATATAAGTTATCTATTTAACAATTAACTCTTTTATTTCCTCAACATCAGGAACTCTACCTTTAACCTTCACTTCACCATCAATACCAAGACCTGGTGTAGACATCACTCCTGCTTCAACAATATCTTTCATATCTTCTACCTTGATAATTTCAGCATCTACTCCTGTTTCTTCAACTGCCTTTTTTGCATTCTCAGTTAACTTAACACAATTTTTACAACCTGTTCCATAAATCTTAATTTCCACAATAATCACCTCTTATTATTTTTTTTATTTATTAAAGAAAATTATTTACATTATAAAGTTAAACATATAACCGACAGCAATAATAGAAATTCCTACAACACTAACAAATAATGTAATTAGCTTCGGTTTAATCACCTTTCTTAAAATAATCATTGCTGGTAAAGAAAGGGCTGTTGTAGACATCATAAAGCTAAGTGCTGTCCCTAAAGCAACTCCTTTACCTAAAAGTGCCTGAGCTATAGGAATTGTCCCAACTGCATTAGAATAAAGAGGGATACCAACTGCCACTGCTACAATAACTGCTAATGGATTTCCCTTTCCAGCGTATTGAGCCAATACCTCTGCTGGTGCATAACCATGAATAAGAGCGCCAAGACCTATACCAATAATAACATACTTCCAGACTCTACCTACAATTTCTTTTACCTGGCTTTTGGCAAAATCAACTCTATCTCCCCAGGTCATTTCTTCAATCTCACTTTCTCCAGCATCTATTTCATAAACATATTCTTCAACATATTTTTCCATATTCATAACTCCAATTACCATTCCACCTACAACCCCAACTAAAACTCCACTTATCAAATATAAAGTTCCTATCTTCCAGCCAAATAGTGAATAAAGCATAACTAAGGCCACTTCATTAACTATTGGTGAAGTTATAAGAAAAGAAAAGGTTATTCCTAATGGAACTCCTGATTCAACAAAACCTATAAAAATGGGAACTGAAGAACAAGAACAAAAAGGGGTTACAACCCCAAGTATTGAGGCAAAAAAGTTACCAAAAAATTTTTTTCTATTGCCAAGCAACTTTTTTGTTTTCTCTGGTGGAAAAAAACTCCTTATAATTGAAATAATAAAGATCATTATACTGAGCAAAATCAATATTTTAATTGTATCATAAAAGAAAAAATGAACTGATTCACCTAATCTAGTTGCTGAATCTAATCCTATCCAGTTATATACTAACAAATCTGCAAAACTTTCTATCATAATTATCACCTCACTTTATTTTGCTTCTAGTTTCACATGGCTTTTCTGATTTCACTATCTCATACCTTTCTTTCATTTCTTCTAAATTAAGTTCTGCAAATGTTTTTCCTGATAAACTAAATATATTTGCAAGATATTCATCATATTTTTTTCTATTGATCTTAAAATAAGTCCATTTTCCCTTCTTTTTTTCATTTACTAATTCTAAATCTTTAAAATACCTTAAATGCTGTGAAACACTGGACTGTGATTTATCTAAAATAGCAGTCAGTTGACAAACACAAAATTCATCTTCTAAAAGTAGTTTCAACATTTTAAGTCTTGTTTCATCTCCTATACATTTCAAAAAAGATATTATTTCTTCCATAAATTCACCTACCAATTTAAATCTTTATTTTTTGTTTCATATTAATATTTTCTAATATGAGTATAACGTTATTTTTTTCTCATGTCAAGTAAAAATCATTAAAATTTTTGATATAAGGCAATAATTCGAAATGAATATATTTTTAAAATAATAATCTATATTAGAAAATATTTATATAACTCTTCTATTGACATATTAAAACTTAAATTATAAAATATTATTGGCATTTGTTCATAATCAAAATTCTAAAATAGGGAGCTAAAACAATGAATACATATCTATTAAGTGCTATTATATTACTAATTGCAATTTTCATGGCAATGGTCGGTAAAGGTGGGGGCAATTTTTATATTTTAGCTATGATTACAGCTGGAATTTCTATGCACCATGCAGCAACTACTTCTCAGCTGATTATGATTACAACTGCGACAATTTCTATGCTTGTTTTTAACAAAAATAAAAGAGTTGACTGGAAACTAGCATTAGTTATAGATCCTGCCACAGACATAATGGCTTTTGTCGGAGGATATCTAGCAGGAGGTTTTGAAGGTTATATTTTAAAATTAATGTTTGCAGTTTTATTAATAATAGTTTCTATTTTTATGTTTATTCCTGTAAAAAATAAAAAAATTAAAAAAGCTAATCGTTTTGGTTTCTGGGAAAGAGATTTTGGTGATAATCACTATGTAGTTAATCTGTGGTTAACTATACCAGTTGCAGCTATAGTAGGTTTTTTTGCTGGAGCTATTGGAATTTCAGGTGGGTCATTCAAAATTCCTTTAATGGTTTTAGCAGGAGGAGTCCCTATAGAAATAGCAGTAGGAACTTCTTCAGCCATGGTAGCAGTAACAGCCTTAATGGGTTTTATCGGCCATGGCTTACAGGGGAATATAAATCTTTCTCTGGCAATACCTCTAGTAATAGCTGCAGTAGCAGGAGGTCTAATTGGAAGTAAATGGGCTGTAAAATCAAAACCTAAAAATTTAAAACTTATTTTTGCTATAATCAATATTTTAGCAGCCATCTTTATGATTATTAACATATCATTATAAATAAAAAAGCTCAGGCCTTTAAAAATTCTGACCTGAGCTTTCTTTTTAGATTTTAATACCCAGTCGTGCCCCTTCTTCTATTGCTTTACCTGCCCGACCAGGTTCGCTGGCATCTCCGATAATGTATATTTCTTTACCTGTATCTTCGAGTTCTGATTTTAAATTATTAATTGATTCAACCCCGAGAGCCATAACAATGGTATCAAAACCGGAAATTTCAACCTCTTCACCTTCCAATTCAGCAATTATCCCATCATCAATAAATTTTTTAACTTTACAATTCATAAATATTTCTGTACCATATGCATCCAATCTATCAAAAAGAAACTGTCTGATGGGTTCTTCTACATCTCTGGCAATATCTGACATCAT
>JBNJDL010000033.1:0-15033 GCA_051744825.1 Bacillota bacterium
AAAGATACTATAACTGGGGAAGCGGGTATTGGAGGGATTGAAACATATGGTAAGTTGCGTTTATGTTTTCCTTGACAATAATTATAATATCTGTTATACTTAAAAATTATTTGACTTAATTGTTATTTTTTGTTATAATATTTTCGTGAAAAAATAATAATTTTAAAAAGCAGGTCTATGTATATAGCTCTGCTTTTTGTTAGTTTAGATAATTTACTACAGTTAAAGAAAGGTGGAATCTAATGCCTAAAAATGTGTTGGATGAAATTAAAAAAGAGCTTCATTCATTTGTAGGGCAAGAAGTGCTTGTGAAAGCAAATCGTGGAAGGCGTAAAGATATGAAAAAAGAGGGAGTATTAGAAAAAACGCATTCAAATGTATTTGTGGTAAAAATAGATGATCACGATCAAACTAGACGCCTTTCTTATAGCTATGCAGACTTACTTACAGATAATGTTGAACTAAAAACCAAAGAAGATGAAGAAAAAATCGGCATAATTTAAAAATAAATATTTGTATTTTAAGGCCAATGAGTATTTTACTCATTGGCCTTTTCACTTTTTTTAAATCTTTGAATAAAATAATTGTAAGTTTTATTCTAAAGAGGAGGAAAGTTATGAGTGAGTATATTAAAGAAATTATAAATAATTATAAATTTGATTTCTTATCTTTAAAAAATGTTGTTGGCATTGCTTTTGGTAAAAAGACGGTTAGCGGTGTAGATACTGGAGATGAAGCTTTGGTCTTTTTAGTAAAAGAAAAAGTTCCTAAAACAAATTTAAGTAAAAAGAATTTAATCCCTCAAAGTATTAATAATAATAAAACTGATGTTATTGAGATAGGTGAACTTTCATTATTAAATATGAGAACAGAAAGAGTTCGTCCTTTGCAGCCAGGTATTAGCATAGGCCATTATAAAATTTCAGCTGGAACTTTAGGGGCTATAGTACGAGATAAAGAAAGTAATGAGCCATTATTACTTTCAAATAATCATGTTTTTGCAAATATGAGTAATGGTGAAGATAATAGAGCAGAGATAGGAGATGAAATTTTGCAACCTGGGGTTTATGATGGTGGAAATAGAGAAAATGATGTAGTAGCATATTTAAAAAAATATGTGCCAATTAAAAGAAAAGGGGATGTTATTTGTCCTATAGCAAAAAATTTCGAAAAATTCCTTAATTCTATAATACTTAGTGTTGAGCCTTATTATGAAATTAAGTTATATAAAAAAAACATAGAAAATCTTGTAGATTGTGCAGTAGCTGAGTTGAAAAATAAAAATAAAATAAAAGAAAATATTTTAGAAATTGGTAAGATAAATGGTATTAGAAAAAGTGAAATTGATTTAAAGGTAAAAAAGAGTGGTAGAACTACTGGAGTAACAACGAGTAAAATTAATTTAAAAAATGCAACTGTTGAGGTACAGATGACTGAAAGGGATTCTGCTATATTTAGCAATCAATTTGTAGTTGGCCCTATGTCTGAAGCAGGAGATAGTGGCTCTTTAATTTTAGATATGGAAAATAGGGCTGTAGGATTATTATTTGCAGGCTCAACTAAAGCTACTATTTGCAATGAAATTACTAATGTTTGTGATAGCCTTAATGTGAAATTTTGAGGTGATGTAATTGAATTTATATGCATATCATTTAGTAGGTAGTAAACAGGGCTTAAATTCTTTAAATAAAAATATTGATTTAATAGATAAAATTAGTCCAACTTTAGTAGAACTTAAAGAAAATGGAGAATTAGTAACTAAAAATTATTTTTCAAAAAATGATTTTATTAATGACAAGGAAATATTTCCTCTTATACAAAATCGATCTTTATCAACTGAAGTAACAAAAAAATTTTTAAGTAACAAAAAAAATATAAATTGTGGAATAGATAGTATAATGAAATTTCTTGAAAATTGTGACTACAAAGGCATTAATATAGATATAGAGGGAGTAAAAAAGGAAAGTAAAGAAAATTTCAACTATTTTATGCAAAAATTAAAAATAAAAATGAAAAAAAATAATTATTTTCTCGATATTTCTATTCCAGCCAAAACTGAAAACCATAGTGATGTAGGCTGGGCTGCGGCATATGATTATAATTTCCTCGGAAATTTAGCTGATAATGTTTGTATAATGACCTATGATTATCACTGGGCTGGTGGTAGTCCAGGAGCAATAGCACCAATAGATTGGCTTTATAATGTAATTGATTATGTAATTATGGAAATTAAAGCTGATAAGATATATGTTGGTTTGGCTGCTTATGGCTATGATTGGATAGTTAGTCCCCAAGCAAAAAGAGCTAAAGCCCTATCATATAGCGAAATAAATAAATTAATTCAAAGTTATAATCTAAAAAGTGAGTGGGATCAAGAATCTGAAACTCCTTATTTGAAATATAAAGATAAGAATAATTTACATGAACTTTGGTATGAAAATAAATTTAGCCTAAAAAAGAAAATAGAATTAATTAAAAGATTTCAAGTTAAAGGAGTATGTCTCTGGAGATTAGGTTTGGAAGATCAAGGTTTTTGGCAAATTTTAAATTAGGATGTGATTGATATAAAAATATTATTTGCTGGAAGGCCTGATTTGTTTACTTTACGTGCTGGTGATAGTTATCAAATGAATTCTTTAGCAAAAGAATTAGAAAAAATAAATGTTAAAGTAGATTTTTTTACTTCAAAAAATCAAGATTTAAAAGAATATGATTTAATTCATGTGTTTAATATTTTGAGAGTACATTCCTGTCTCAAACAATGTAAATATTTTCATAAGAAAAATTCAACTATTATCTTGACTCCAATTTATTGGGATTTACTGGAGTATTTATCTAATTATTCACCAGAAAGAATAAAATATTGGTTAAATGAAGAAAAAAAGAGACAGGAAATATTAAATTTGATAGATTATTTAGCTCCAAATGCTGAAGGAGAATATTTGATAATGAAGAATAATTTTAACTTTTCTTTGCCACATACTTGTATATACAATGGTGTTGAAAAAGATTTTTTATTTAAAAATAACTTTTCAGAAAAAAAATATATATTAGTTGTTGGTAGAATTCATCCAAGAAAAAATCAGTTAAATATGATTAGAGCAGTAAAAGGTTTAGCTTTACCTGTTTTGATTATTGGTAAAGTTAATGATAAAAATTACTTTAGAAGATGTAAAAAAGAAAGTAAAGGAGAAAATATTACTTTTATAGAAGAAATGCCAAGATTAGAACTGAAAAAATATTATAAAAAATGTCGAGTGCATATGATGGTTAGCTGGTATGATACACCTGGATTAGTTAATTTGGAAGCTGCTTTAGCTGGTGCTAATTTGCTTATAACAAATAGAGGAACAACAAAAGATTATTTTAAAGATTTAGTTTATTACTCTTCTCCTCTTGCTATTAATGATATTAGAAAAAAATTAAAAATAGCTTATAATGAACAAAATAATAATTTGCAAAAATATGTTTTTGAAAACTTTAATTGGGAAAAGATAGCCATTAAACTTAAAAATCTTTATAAAAATTTAATATGATTTCTAGGTGAAAATTTTGAATAATATGTATTTTTAAATGGACAAGGAATATTGTATTTTTTGTAGAATAATTAAAATACAAGCTAAATTTGATTATTATTCTAATAATTGATTATAATTATTGTATTTAATTATTGTATTGGGGAAAGGGGAGATAAAGCTTGTCAGGGGAAATGATATTTAGCCTTCTTGGAGGTCTGGGCTTATTTATTTATGGTATGAATCAAATGAGTGAAGGCTTACAAAAGGCTGCAGGTAGTAGATTAAAACGCTTGATTGGATTGTTTACATCCAACCGTTTTGCTGGTATTGGTGTTGGAACTTTAGTTACAGCTATAATTCAGAGTAGTAGTGCAACTACTGTTATGGTTGTTGGTTTTGTAAATGCTGGATTAATGAACTTAGTGCAATCAATTGGGGTTACAATGGGCGCTAATATTGGTACAACAGTAACTGCTCAATTAATTGCTTTTAACTTAAGTGATTTTGCTTTACATGCAATAGCTATAGGTGCTGCTTTATATTTGTTTAGTAAAAAGCAACAAACTAAACAAATTGGACAAATTATTCTTGGATTTGGAGTTTTATTTCTTGGAATGACAATAATGAAAGATACTATGAAACCTTTACGTGATTCTGAATATTTTATCGGACTTATGGAAACATTTGGTAAATCACCAATTTTAGGAGTTTTATTAGGTACTGTAATGACAGTAGTATTGCAAAGTAGTAGTGCTAGTATTGGTATTCTGATTAGTTTACTTTCAGTAGGAGTTATAAATTATTGGGCTGCTGTACCAATTTTATTAGGTGATAATATTGGAACAACTATTACAGCCCTTCTATCCAGTATTGGGGCAAATAGAAATGCCAAAAGAGCTGCGGCAGCACACTTTACTTTTAATGTAATTGGGACAAGTATTGTAATTGCTTTATTTTATATAATTCCAAATTTTGCTGATGTAATTCATAATTCTGTGGTTGCTGTAACAGGATTATTCGGTAAAATTCCTTCAGAAGAGAGACTGATTGCTAATACTCATACGATGTTTAATATTGTTAATACTATAGTTTGGATTCCATTTGTCGGTTTTATTGCCAAATTAGTAACTTATATAATTCCTGGTGATGATGATGAATTAAAAAGAGGTCTTTGTTATTTAGATGAAAGGATGTTAGAAACTCCAAGTGTTGTTATGGAGCAGGTAAACAATGAAGTAGTAAGAATGCATGAAATTGCTAAAGATATGGTTTATGAAGCAAGTGAAGCATTTATGAATGATGATGAAGAATTAGCTAAGTCAGTTATTAAAAAAGAAGAAATAGTTAATGAAGTTGAAGAAGAATTAATGGAATTTTTGACCAAGATACCTCAGGCTTCGCTAAGTATGGAAGATATTAAACGCTTAGATGCTTATTTTTCTGTAGTTGACGCAATAGAAAGTATAGCTGATGATGCTTATGATATGTCAGAATTAACTCAACATAAGATTGATAAGAAAATTGAATTTTCTGATGAGGCAGCTACAACTATGCAGGAAGTTATAGATAAGATAAAAGAGGTTATAATTAAATCAGTAGAAATTGTTAAAACTGAAGATTTAGATTTATTACCAGCTATATTAGAAGGAGAAGAAGTTTTAGATAACTTACAAATAAAGTATAGAGATGGACATATGAGGCGCTTAAATGAAGGGACTTGTTCCCCAAATGCTGGTATAATATATCTTGAAGCTTTAGAAGATGTTGAACATATTAGTGATCAATTTGCTGATATAGGTTTAACTATAAGAGAAATGAAAAATGGTAATCTAAAAAAAGAAAAAAAGAATAAAAACTAGTAATTAAAAAAGGTCTCTAAAAATTTTTTAGAGGCCTTCTTTTATTATTTATCTCTATTTTGATATAATATAATAAAATGAGGTTTTTTAGAGGAGGGTTAGATTTGTCTAAAAAAATATTAGTTATTGATGATGAAGAAAATATCAGAGAATTAATAAAATTTAATTTGGAATCAGAAGGTTTTGAAGTGCTAACAGCTGTTAATGGAAAAAAAGGTTTAGAAAAAGTTAATAATTCTATATCTTTAATTATTTTAGATTTAATGTTGCCAGAAATTGATGGCCTTTCTGTTTGTAAGCAGATTAGAAATGATCAAAAAAATAATTATATACCTATTATTATGTTAACTGCGAAAGGTGAAGAAGTAGATAAAATTCTTGGACTGGAAATGGGAGCAGATGATTATGTAACTAAACCATTTAGTCCTCGTGAATTATTAGCAAGAATAAAAGCTGTTTTAAGAAGAATGGGTAATAAAGATAATTTCAAATCTAAAGCTGAAGATAAAGTGTTAAAAGCTGGAGAGCTTAAATTAGATTATGAAAGTCATGAATTAAAAAAAGAAGGTGAGGTTATAGAATTAACTCCTAAAGAATTTGAGTTATTAAAACATTTATTAATAAATAAAAATAGAGTTTTAACACGTGAGGTTTTATTAGAAAAAATTTGGGGTTATGAATATTTAGGAGATACTAGAACTGTAGATGTGCACATAAGAAGATTAAGGAAGAAAATTGGAAATAAATATATTAAAACGATTAGAGGGGTGGGATATAAATTTGCAAAAATGGAGTGATTTTTCCCTTAGAAATCAATTAATTATTATTTTCACAGTAATCTTAATTTTAGTTTTTAGTGTAATATATTTTTATTTTACAAAAAGTCAAAGTGATTTTTATATTTCTCAATTAAAAATCACTTTAGAAAATGAAGCAAAATTGTTAATATCGAATAATAAAATTAGCAATAGTAACCTTGATTCTTCAACTCTTAATTTAGATAAATTAAATGAGTGGAGTAAAAATTGGGGAGAAAAAATCGATGCAAGAATTACTTTAATTAAAAAAGATGGAAAAGTACTTGCTGACTCTAACTATATAGCAGAAGAAATGGATAATCATCTAAATAGAGCAGAAGTGCAGGAAGTTTTAGAAGAAGATAGGGTAGGAAGTTCTATAAGAAGAAGTGATACTTTAAATATGGATATGTTATATTTGGCCTTGCCTATTGAAGAAAATGGAGAAATAATTGCTTTTATGCGAATAGCAAAGTCTCTTGAAGAGATAAATAAAGTTATAAATCAAAACTTACGTAGATATTTTTTCTTTTTTACAATACTTTTTTCTTTAAGTTTTCTTCTTTTATGGAAATTTACAGAAAACTTAATATCTCCTATTAAACAGATGTCAAATATGGCCTCTGAAATTGCGGGAGGTAATTATGATAAGAAGATTCAAATACAAAATCATAGTAAAGAAATAGATAAAATGATTAAAAAGTTTAATATTATGGCTAAGGAACTTGGTAAAAAGATAGATGAAATTTCAGAAGAAAAGAATAAGGTTAAAGCTATATTAAGTAGTATGGTAGACGGGGTTATTGCTACAGATGCTAAAGAAAATATTATGCTTATTAATCCTGCAGCTAAAGATATGCTTTTGTTGAAAAATCAAAATTATAAGAATAGGAATTTAATGAAAGTAATTAGAAATCATCGTATTATTGATTATCTTGAAAAATCTCTTGAAAATAATATTACTTTAACTAAGGAAGTTACAATAAAGAAAGAGGAAGAAAAAATATTTCGTTGTCATTTTGCTCCAATAACTGCTGAAAATGAGAAAGTGATTGGCGGAGTTATAGTATTTACAGATATAACTGAATTGAGAAGATTAGAGCAAGTCAGGAAAGATTTTGTTGCAAATGTATCTCATGAATTAAAAACACCTTTAACTTCAATTATTGGTTATATAGATACTTTAATTGAAAATAAAAATATTAATGAAGAAAATCAGAAAAAATTTATGAAAATTATAAAAAAAGAGGCAAATAGATTAAGCTTTTTAATTCAGGATCTACTTGACTTATCAAAATTTGAACAAAAAAGATTTGAACTAAATAGTGGCGATATTAAAGAAATCATTGATAAGACAGTTTCTATTTTGGATGATAAAAGTGAGAAAAAAAATATAGATGTATATAAAGAAATAGATGAAGATATAGAAGATGTTCTTATGATAAAAGAACAAATAGAACAGGTTATGATAAATTTATTAGATAATGCTATAAAATACACTTCTGATAATGGGAATATATGGATTAGGGCTATAAATAAAAATAATAAAATACTAATCGAAATAGAAGATGATGGCATAGGTATTCCAGAGAAAGATTTGGATAGAATTTTTGAAAGATTTTATAGAGTAGATAAAGCACGGTCAAGAAAATTAGGTGGGACTGGAATTGGATTATCAATTGTAAAACATATAATAAAAAATCATGATAGTAAAATAGAAGTAAAAAGTAAGGTAGGAGAAGGTACTAAATTTTCATTTTATTTAAAAAAAGCTGAATTTTGATTTAATATGATGTTAACATAAATGTTACTTTTTTGTAATATCGCTTTAATTTCCCCTTAACATAATAGTGTTATTCTATATTTGAAGTCGAAAGACAAAACTAAAATTCTTAAGGGGGAAAAAATTTAATGTTTAATAAGAAATCTATAATTTCTATTTTTGCTGTTTTGGTTATGGTGTTTATGTCTGTTGGAATGGTTTCTGCTGAGGATATTACAGTACAAGGATCATCTACAGTTCTTCCAATTGCTCAAAAAGCTGCTGAGGTTTATATGGACAATAACTCTGATGTGAACATATCTGTTAGAGGTGGAGGTTCTGGTAATGGTATTGCTGCTTTAATTGATGATGCTACTGATATTGCTGATGCTTCACGTTTTATTAAATTTGAAGAAGTTGAAAATGCTGTTGAAAATGGAATATATCCTGTACCACATAGAGTAGCTATGGATGGTATTGCAGTAGTTGTAAATCCAGATAATGAAATTGAAGAATTATCACTTGAAGATATTAAGAAAATTTATACTGGTAAGGTAACTAACTGGAGTGAACTTGGCGGAGCTAATAAAGAAATAGTTGTAGTATCTCGTGATTCTAGCTCAGGTACATTCGGAGTATTTAATGATGTTGCTGAAAATGGAAAAATTGATGGTAATTCAATAAGATTGACTTCTACTGCTTTAACTCAGTCTTCTAATGGTGATGTAGCTGGAACAGTAGCTGAAACTGAAGGAGCTATTGGTTATGTTGGCTTAGGATATTTGTCAAATGACCTTAAAGCAGTTAAAGTTGATGGAGTAAAACCTTCTAACGAAACAGTTGCTAATGCACAATTCCCATTTGCCCGTCCATTATATATGTTTACTGATGGCTGGCCACAGGGAGAAACAAAGAAATTTATCAACTTTATTCTTAGCTCTGATGGTCAAAAAATAGCTGAAGATGTTGGATATGTACCTCTTCACTAAGTAACCCCTTCCCTAATGATATACCCAATTGATTGAGGAAGAACTATTTATAGTTCTTCCTCTTTAGCTTTTGTTACATCATTTTAACATTTAATTAACTTTTTTTTAACATTATAATGTTAGACTTAAAACAGATTGATAAAGTTTGGTTTGAAGGGGGAAATATATTTTGCACTGGAAAACAAAAGAAAAGGTTATTAAAAAAGTTTTATTTGTTTTTGCTTTATCTTCAATTATATTTTTAGCTGGTATTGTATTTGTTTTATTTATGGAAGGATTACCTATTTTTGAAAAAGTAGGTGTATTAGAATTTATTACAGGAAAAGTGTGGTACCCAACCTTTGATCCACCTGATTTTGGTATTTTACCTTTAATTTTAGCATCACTTATTGTTACATTTGGGGCTATGGTCTTGGCAGCTCCTTTAGGCGTTTCTTCTGCAATATTTATTTCTTATATTTTACCTAAAAAATATAGAAAAGTTGTAAAACCTGCAGTAGAAATGTTGGCCGGAGTACCATCAGTTATATATGGCCTTTTTGGTATGAAAATATTGGGTCCTTTTTTAAGCAATGTTTTTGATTTGCCTACAGGCCTTACAGGTTTAAATGCAATAATAATGTTAGGAATTATGGCTTTACCAACAGTAGTTAGTCTTTCAGAAGATGCTATAACTTCTGTTCCAACTAAATTTAGAGATGCATCTTTAGCATTAGGAAGTACTAGATGGGAAATGTTAGGAAAGGTTGTTTTACCTACTGCTTCTTCTGGAATTGTTACTGCAGTAATATTAGGTATGGGTAGAGCAATTGGTGAAACAATGACTGTACTTATGGTAGCAGGAGGAGCTCCTGTTATGCCCAAAAGTATCTTTAAACCTCTTCGACCAATGACAGCAACTATAGCTGCTGAAATGGGAGAAGCACCAGTTGGTAGTGAGCATTATCAGGCTTTATTTGGTATTGGTATAATCTTATTTATAATAACACTTGTTTTTAATATTATTGCAGATATTGCCTCACAGAGATTCAAAGAGAAAGTGAGTGGTTCTTAATGGATAATAATTTGAAATCACGGCATATAAAGCAAAAAATCTATTTTTCTTTATTTGGAATTACTTTATTGATGGCACTTTCCGTATTAGCCTTAATTATATATTTTGTGTTCAGTAGAGGAATTGGTGTTATAAGTTGGGAATTTATTTTTTCTTCTCCCAAAAATGGAATGACTGAGGGTGGCATTTTTCCGGCAATATTAGGTTCTTTTTATTTGGTTATAGGGTCAATTCTTTTTGCAGTTCCTTTAGGAGTTTTTTCGGCTATTTATATGACTGAATATGCAAACGATGGGAAAGTAATTAGATTTATAAGAATAGGAGTAAATAATTTAGCTGGAGTTCCTTCAGTAGTTTTTGGTCTTTTTGGTTTAGCTGTTTTTGTTAAATATTTTGATTTTGGAGTATCAATACTTTCTGGTTCATTAACTCTTGCTATAGTTATTTTGCCAACAATAATTAGATCTGCTGAAGAATCTTTGATGGCAGTTCCAGATGAGTATAGAAATGCTTCTTTAGCAATGGGAGCTACCAAATGGCAAACTATAAAAAATGTAGTACTTCCTGCTGCTATGCCAGGAATATTTACTGGTTGTATATTAGGAATTGGCCGTGTCGCTGGAGAAACTGCACCAATATTATTTACAGCTGTTACCTTTTATACCAGGAGACTGCCTAAATCAGTTTTTGATGAAGTTATGGCTTTGCCGTTCCAGATTTATGCTCTATTAAAAACAGGTACATCCCCTAAACTTCAAGAACCAATGGCTTATGGAGCAGCAGTTGTTTTACTATTTTTAGTTTTATTGATTAATTTAATTGCTATTTTGCTGAGGATAAAATATGGAAAAAAAATGAAGACAGAATAAAATTTAAATATAATATTTTATTTAATCCTGCTGTAAAAGGCAGGACTTTTTCTTTTTACAGGGATTTAACATTTTTTTAACTTTACTATAATATCTATGTGTTAATCTAGAAAAAAATAGGAAAATGATGGATGGGGGGATGTTTTTGAAATTTTTATCTAAAATTAGAAAAATAAATTTAGGGATAACCTTTAAATTAATTGTCATAGTTACTATTATTATCAGTTTAGCTTTATTTGCACTTGGTTATATAATTAATAATTCAATTTCAGAAAAGATAGAAAAGGTCAGTTTAGATAGGAACTTTGATGTAGCCAGTCTTTTAGAAAAGGAAGTCAATAATTATTTAGAAGATGTAGAAGAAAATATAATTAAAATTGCAGGAAATTATGGAATACGTTCTAATAATCAAGTTGAGTTGGTGATAAAAAGAAAGTTTCGAGAAGAATTAGAAGGTAACGATAAATTTAGTAGCATGTTTTTTATAGGAAAAGATGAATTATTAATTGTTCTTCCTGAAATAGAAGAGGAAATTGTTGACTATTATTCTAACGAAACAAAATGGTATGATAAGGTAAAAAATAAAGAAGAAGTATATTGGACTTCAGCTCACTCTAATCCAGCGGGAGATGGAAATACATTTTCAGTTGTTTACCCTGTCAAAGATTATTCTGGTGAATTTATAGGAATAATAGGTGGAAATATTTCTACAGATAAATTAAGCGATATTATAGGTTGGCAGATTGGAGAATCAGGTAATGTATTTATGACTGATAAATATGGAAAAATTGTAGCTCATACGGATAAAAAACTACTATCACAAAATATAGATATGGATGAATTTCTTGATATTGAAAAATTATTAACTAAAAATAAAGGAAGTAAAATTTATGAAGATAATGGTGAGAAAAAACTTCTTTCATATATTAAAGTTGAAGCAATGGAGGGGGCTATTATGGCTCAACTTCCAGCTGAAGAAGCTTATGCTCTGCAAAATAATATTAGAAATATAGTTATAAAAACTGCCTTAATTATTTTGTTTACTTTAATATTGAGTTTATTTTTTCTAATAGATTATAGTATGATTAGACCTATAATTAAGCTAAAAGATAAGATGAACAAAGTAGAAGCAGGTAATTTTGAAATAGATATTTCAATAGCTAGAAATGATGAAATTGGAGTTTTAGCTAAGGGTTTTGGCAGTATGGTGAGTAAAATAAAATCAATTATAAGTAGTATTGAAAAATTATCAAGAAATATTACAACTTCTGCTAATAGTATAAATAATTCTTCAGAAGAAATTATGGTAGTGTCAAATGAAGTATCAAATTCTGTTGAAAAAGTACGTAATGGAGCAAATGTACAAAGAAAAAATGTAGATGAAGTTAATGAAAAAATTAAAATTCTCGATAAAGGTATAGAAAAATTAGAAGAATCAAATCAACTCTTACAGGAAATGGCCCAAAAAATGACTAAGGCTACTGAAAGTGGAGAAGATAAAGTAATTGACTTAAAAGAACAAATGTTTATGATGAAAAATACAGTAACAAAAGCAGCAGTAGATATTCAAGAATTACATAATATATCTTCTGATATTGATTCTATTCTTGATATAATTAATGGTATTGCAAAACAAACAAATTTATTAGCTTTAAATGCTTCTATTGAGGCTGCAAGAGCTGGGAGTGCAGGAAATGGATTTTCAGTTGTTGCCAATGAAATAAGAAATTTATCAGAAGAATCCACTGAATCAGCTGAAAAAATTTCAACTCTTATAGATAAAATAAAAGAAAAAACTGAAAATGCAAGTAAAAATATGACTGAAAGCAAAGAAGAGATAGAAACTGGTATAAAAACAGTAAAAGAAACAAATTTGGCTTTTGAAAATATTGAATCTTCTCTTTTAAAAATTAAAGCTGGAATAGATGAATCAACAAAATTTGCTAAAAAATCAAAGCAAAATAGCAAAGATATTGTTTCTAATATGGAAAATATTGCAGGTGTTTCTCAGGAAAATTTTGTTTTGGCTGAAGAATTTAAGGATCATAGTAAATTACAGTTAGGTGAAGTAGAAAAAATAATAAAAAGAACTGATGACCTTGCTAATATGATTGCAGAGTTAAATAAATTAATTAAAAAATTTAAAAATTAAGGAGGGAATATTTTGTATGATCTAATTGAGCTAAAAAAAATTATAGATAAGAAAAAGATAAAGACAGTATTTCAGCCTATAGTTGATTTGAAAAATGGAGAGATTTTTGGGTATGAAGCTTTGAGCAGAGGGCCAGAAAATAGTTTCTTAAAAAGGCCAGATAAAT
Organism: Bacillota bacterium; assembly: GCA_051744825.1. Lineage (GTDB taxonomy): Bacteria > Bacillota > Halanaerobiia > Halanaerobiales > DATFIM01 > DATFIM01. The sequence goes on from JBNJDL010000033.1 coordinate 13,167, forward strand.
TATTTGCTGCTGCCAGAGACCATAATTTGCTTTTTAAATTAGAAAAAATATGCAGAAAAACAGCTTTACAAAATGCTCGCTCACTTAATGGAAATCATAAATTATTTGTAAATATAGATCCGCATGTAGTTTATGATGAAGATTTTAAAAAGGGAGTAACTAAAGATTTTTTGAAAAAATATAATTTTGAAAAAAATAATATTGTCATCGAATTGACTGAAAAACAGGCTATAGAAAATTATGAAGGCTTTCAGCTTGCCTTAAACCATTATCAAAAGCAAGGTTTTAATGTTGCTATTGATGATACAGGAGCAGGCTATTCTGGCTTACAGTCTATTGTTACTATTAATTATAATTATATTAAAATAGATCGCTCTTTAATTACAGAAATAGATAAGGACCCTGTAAAAAAAGCGATGATTGAAGCCTTTATAAAATTTGCCAGAAAAATAAAAGCTAAAGTAATTGCTGAAGGGGTTGAAAGAAAAGAAGAGCTTGATACATTAATAAAATTAGGTGTAGATTATGGACAGGGATATTATTTAAAAAGACCTGATGAAAAATTAATTACTGAAATAGATAAAAAAAATTATATAATTGAAAAAAATAAAAAAAATATATCTAATTATGATAGTTATATTATAGAAGAAATTGCAATTAAAGATATGACTATTGATTTAGATATGAAAACTTCTAAAGTAGTAAAAATATTTGAAAATAATAAAGATCTTCAAAGTATAGTAGTTACAGATAATAATAAAGTTGAAGGTTTAATAATGAGAGACAAGTTATATTTTAAGCTAGGTAGTAAATATGGTTATTCAGTCTATATGGATAGACCAATAAAATTAGTTATGGATAAAGAGCCTTTAATAGTTAAAGCGAAAACTCCAATATCTGAGGTTTCTGCTCTTGCCATGAATAGAGAGATTTCTAAAATATATGATTGTATTATTGTCAGGAAAGAAGATAATTATTATGGAACAGTATCTATAAAAGATTTATTACTTAGGTTTTCTCAATTACAGATTGAGGAAGCTAAACAGATGAATCCACTAACTAATCTTCCAGGTAATCCAGTCATTGAAAGAGAGATTAATTACAGATTAGCTCGAGAAGAGAATTTTTCGGTACTTTATATAGATTTAGATAACTTTAAAGCTTATAATGATAATTATGGTTATAAAAAAGGAGATGATTTTTTAGTTTTTACTGCAGAAGTTCTTTCTCATGTAATGGATATTTTTGCTAAAGAAAGTGATTTTTTAGGTCATGTTGGAGGAGATGATTTTGTAATAGTTACAGGAGTTGACAGAGATGAATTAATTAGTAAAAAAATAATAACTGAATTTGAAAATGAGAAAGCTCAATTTTTTAATAAAGAAGATTTGAAAACAAATACTATGGAAATTGTAAATAGAGAGAAACAAAAGTGTATAAGACCTTTAACTTCAATATCTATAGCTATTGTCAGTAATGAAAATAGAGATATTATTAATCATCTGGAAATAAGTGATATTGCGGCAGAAATAAAAAAATATGTAAAAAACAAAAGAGGCAGTGTTTATTTTAAGGATAGAAGAGAAAATTAATTTAACGTTATTTTTACAGATATTTAACAAAATATTAACATTGTGTTGTTATACTTAGCTTGAAAGAAAGCTAATCGTGAAAGGGGTAGAAATATGAGTCAAAATAAGATGGAGGTAAAGAATCTCGATTTTTATTATGGAGATTTTCAAGCTTTAAATGATATTAATATTGAAATAAAAGAAAATAAGGTTACTGCCTTAATTGGGCCATCTGGATGCGGTAAATCTACATTTCTTAGAACTTTAAATAGAATGAATGATTTGATTAATGGAGC
>JBNJDL010000034.1:0-14594 GCA_051744825.1 Bacillota bacterium
AATATTATCAAAGAATTATTATAGAATTATGTTAAATTATGAAATTTATAAGAATAATATTATAGCCACACCTAATATCCAACAATAATAAGCAAATATGCTAAGCTTTTCTTGATTAATTAATTTTAATAAAAGTCTTATAGAAAAATACCCTGCTATCGCTGCAGATATCGTGCCTAGAAGCAACTCTATAATGCTAATATTTCCCATCCCAACTGAAATTAAATCTTTTACTTTTAATAATGTTGCTCCCCCTATCACTGGAACAGATAATAAAAAAGAAAATTTAGCTGCCAATTTTCTATTTAAACCTTTGAATAATCCTCCTACTATTGTTGAGCCAGAACGAGATATACCAGGAATAATAGCTAAAGCCTGAGCAAAACCAACAATAAGTGAATCTTTAATAGTCATTTGCTCTACATCTTTTTCTCCAATTTCAATTCTATCTGATAACCAGAGAAAAAATCCAGTTAATAATAAAGCAAAACCTACAACTGTTACTGTTGAAAATAACCTTTCAAATAAGTCTTCAAATAAAACACCAATTATTCCTGCCGGAACAGAGCCAATAATCACAAAATAAGTTAATTTTCTATATTCTTTTCTCAAAGTTACCATTCCAATAATATCATCCCAAAAAACTAATATTACTGCTAGAAGTGTGCCAAAATGTAAAAATACATTTAAAGTTAAACCTTCTTCTATATTCATAAAATGTTGAAATAAAACTAGGTGTCCAGAACTACTTATTGGTAAAAATTCTGTAACACCTTGAACAATTCCTAAAATAATCGAGTTAAATATATTCATTCTATCTCCCCTTTTTTATTTCCAAAAAATATAATGACCGTTTATATTATACATCTTAATACTTATTCAAGCAAATTAAAAAGAGTCCTCAATAAATATTGTAACTATATGCATGAATTTACATAAATTAATAGTAAAATTAATTTTAAAATATGGAAGGAGAATAGATTATGTCGGATTTATCATTTAAAAATTGTTTTGAAAATTTAACTAAAACAAATGGCTTTGATTTAAATAATTTCATTAACGCAAGACAAAATAATTATGCTTGGTCTATAAATGAGTTAGATGATTATATATACATTGGTACTGGAAGAAATATTTTAGTAAATATTATCAGAACTTTAGATCCTGCTATTCAATTACCTGCTCTATTAAATCCAAAATATATCAGTAATCATGCTGAAATATGGAGATATAAAAAGGATGGAACCCTTCCCTGGGAAAGAGTATATAAAGCTCCAGAAGATTCTGATATCGTAGGTATTAGGTTTATGATCAATCATAGACCCTTTGACGGTAGTCCTTGTATCTATGCTGCAGCATTTGGTACAAATGGAGTAGAAATATTGAAATCAACTAATGGAGTTAATTGGTTTATATTGCCTGATAGCATTTTAGAAGGCACTTCCTCAAGAACAATGTTAGCTCACAAAGGAAAAATATATATTGCAACAATAGATGAATCAGGGTTAATCCAAGAATCAAAATCTAATAGATCTCCACTTTTATATAGTAGTAAAGATCCAGAATTTTACCCTTGGGAAGCTCTTATAGATATTAATGCACCAGATTTAGATCCTAGAAAGAACCCAATGAATCCAATTAATAATATGGCTGTATTTAATAATAAAATTTATGTTTCCACAAGTAGTTCTAATGGAGTTCGAATTTGGAGAACAAATGGGCCAGAACCAGAATTAAATAATTGGACACTTGTTGCAGATAATGGCTTTGGAGATCCTGACAATTTATTCACTCTAAGTATGGGGGTTTTTAGAGATCATCTATATGTAAGCGGAACAAAACAATTACCATTATCATGGACTATTCCAAGGGGCTGTGATGTAGTAAGGATTGATAAATATGATAATTGGGAAGTAGTAGTAGGTGGAAATCTATTCTTTCCTAGAACTGAATCAAACATAAATCAAAGCAGTAGTCTTTCAGGACTTGGATCCGGATTTAATAATCCTTTCAACGTATATGCCTGGCAAATACAAGAATATCAAAATAAATTATTTATAAGCACCTTTGATGATTCAAGTAATATGGAAGTAATACTGCACTTATTGCTAGCTAATAGAGAAGTTTTAGAAACAGAAATTGGTAAACATGTAATAAATATCTTAATAAAAATATACAAAAGTATAGTTAAAATATTAAGTAAAATCAATTATCCAATTGGATTTGATTTATATATATCTGAAGATGGTATCAATTTTAATTCTATATTTTTAGATGGTCTTAACAATCCAAATAATTATGGAGGTAGAGTATTATATGTAGATAGTTGTGATGATTTATATATTGGAACTTCTAATCCATTTCAAGGTTGCGAAGTTTGGAAAACAAATAATTTCAATAATTTCAAATTAGGACGTTGTGATAGAAATCATTATAAAGCTTTATGGGAAGTTAAAGATGTAATTAATAAAAATTTTGATATTATAAATAAGCATATGCCTGTTATTATTCGTGAATTTTTTTGTATCAGTTATGATACGGTTCACCTTTGTTAATTTTAAAAGCTCGATAAATTTGTTCTAATAAAATAAGTCTGATCATCTGATGAGTAAAGGTCATATGGGATAATGATAACTTATAATCTGCCATTTTAGTTACCTGATTAGATAAACCATATGGCCCTCCTATCAAAAATGAAATATCACTATTACCTCCAACTTGAAGGTTTTTTATTGATTTTGCTAATCCTTCAGAAGTCATCGGCTTTCCCTTAACATCAAGTGCAATTTTATAACTATTTTGAGGTACTGCATCTTTTAATTTTTCTCCTTCTTTTATTTTCACTTGCTCAATTTGTGAACCACTAGGATTCTGCGGAACATAGGCATTACTAACTTCAATAATATTTACTGAAGTATAGCGAGACAACCTTTTTTTAAAATCATTTATTCCTCTTTTGATATACTTTTCTTTAATTTTTCCTACTGCAACAATATTTATAGTCACTCTAAATCCCCCTTTAATAGCAAAATGAATTTATAATTTATAAACTTTTGTAGCTTTATCTTGATAAGTAAAATCAAGATTATAATCTTCACCTTCAATTAAACCATTTGCCTTCAAATTATTTTTTATAGTTATATAAGCAACCTCTGGATTATTATTATCTTCACTTAAATGTGCTAACAAAATTTGTGGTTTATTATCATCTATAATTTTTGGAAGTAAAGCTGCAGTATCATCATTAGATAAATGCCCTTCTTCTCCCCGTATGCGATGTTTTACTTTCCAGGGATAATTTCCAGTCATTAACATATCAAGATCATGATTTGCTTCTAAAATCATAAAATCAGATCCTTTTAGTTCTTTTATAATCTTTTTATCAAAATAACCCATATCGGTTGCTATAGCTATTGTTTTATTGTTACAATATAATAGATAAGCAACTGGAGAAACAGCATCATGAGAAATTGAAAAAGGATGGATATTAATATTTCCAATACTAAAATCTTTTTTGATATTTTTACAAAATTTTTCTTCTACACTTCCTATACAATTATAACTTTTTTCTAAAGTCATATTATTAGCATATATAGGAATATTATAGCGTCTAGACATTACTCCAACTCCATTTACATGATCTCTATGCTCATGAGTTATTAAAATTGCATCTATTTCTGCTGCATTTACATCTATATTATTTAATCTTTTTTCCAGATCTTTGCCACTTAATCCAACATCAATTAAAATTTGTGTTTCTCCATCTGAAATATAAGTAGAGTTTCCTGAACTTCCACTTGCTAATACTGATATTTTGCAATTCATAATTTTATCACCTCAAATATTGCAGGAATTTTGTAGATTAAATCGAAATACATAATATATAGCAAAGATTTGACTAGATTATAATAGGAGGTAAATAATGATAAAAGTACTTGTTATAGATGATTCAGCTTTTATGAGAAAATTATTTACAAATACAATAAATAAAGATTCGGAATTAGAAGTAATTGATACAGCCAGAAATGGAAAAAAAGGTTTAGAAAAAATAAAAGAATTAAAACCAGATGTAGTAACCCTTGATGTCGAAATGCCAGTTAAAAATGGCCTTGAAACTTTAAAAGAAATTATGGAAATGAAAGATACAGTTCCTGTTATAATGGTTAGTGCCCTTGATAATAGAGATACTGTAATGAATGCTTTAGATTTAGGAGCTTTTGATTTTATCCCAAAACCATCAGGTTCAATTTCACTAAATATTGATGACATAACTGATGACCTTTTGCAAAAATTAAAAATTGCAGTTAATTCAAAAGATCAAATTAAAAATTATAATAAAGAAACTAAAATAAAAACTATCAAAAAAGGGTTTAAGAAAAAAAATAAGTTTATAAAATCAAAAGAAAATTTCCCTGTCATTGCAGTAGCGTGCTCATCAGGTGGTCCTAAAGCTTTAAAAAAATTTATAGCTGCCTTCCCCAAAAATTTTCCAGCTGCAATGGTCATAGTACAACATATGCCAGCTGGTTTTACAGAATCACTAGCAAATAGATTAGATGAAAAATCTAATCTAAATGTAAAAGAAGCTAAAGAAGGTGATCAAGTAAAAATTGATCAAGTTTTAATTGCCCCAGGTGGCAAACACCTTGAAGTAAATAATAGAGGTAAAGTAACTCTAAATAAAAAGGACCCCAAATGGGGAGTAAGGCCAAGTGCTGACTATATGATGACAACCATTTCTCAGCTTTATAAAAAAGACGTTATTGGTGTTGTTCTAACTGGCATGGGTCATGATGGAGCAGAAGGCATGGAAACTATAAAAGAAAATAATGGTTATGGTATAGTTGAAGACAAAAGCACTGCTTTAGTTTATGGTATGCCTTCTTCCACAATTAAAAAAGGAGCCTATGATGAAATACTCCCTCTTAATAAAATACCTCAAAGATTAATAGAACTAATAGAAAGGAGATACTAGTATATGGATTTTAATGAATTTAAAGATAAAGCCAGTAAAATATTAGATGTTAACCTAGCTGGATATAAGTTAAAAAGAGTAAAGCGTAGAACTGATAGCCTCATGAGACGTCATGAAATTAAAAATTATGAAGAATGTCTGGACTTATTAAAAAATGATGAAGAATTCAAATCTGCATATTTAAATCATTTTACAATTAATACTTCTGAATTTTTTAGAAATCCAGACAACTTTAAATATCTAAAAAATGAGGTCCTCCCTACTTTATTAGAAAATAATAATAAAATAAAGATTTGGAGCGCACCCTGTTCAAATGGCTCAGAACCTTATACTATTTCAATTATATTACATGAATTAGGTGTTGATAAAAAAAGGTATAAAATTTTAGCCAGTGACCTTGATAAAAACGTAATAGAAATTGCCAAAAACGGTATTTATGGAAAAAGCTCTTTAAAAAATGTTCCCGAAGACTTATTAGATAAATATTTCAAAAAACTGCCAGGAAAAGATAAATATCAATTAAATCAAAAAATACTTAATGACATTGAATTTGAAGAAAAAGACCTTATAAATGAAAAATTCACTAAAAATTGGGATTTAATCTTAAGTAGAAACTTTTTCATCTATCTTACAAAAGAAAGTAAACATGAATTGACAGAAAAATTTGTAAATGTTTTAAACAAAAATGGTTATTTCTTCTTAGGTAATACAGAGTTTATCTTCAATCCTGACAGTTATGGACTAAACAAAGAATATTTATCATTTTATAAAAAAGAATAATTATTTTTCTTCCTCTTCACTTTCTTTCCAACTCAAGTGATAAATTAAACTAACAACTCCAACAGCTAAATCTTCATTTCTTACAGCAACTTCATCTGGAACGTATAATCTGGTAGGGGCAAAATTCCAAATAGCTTCAATTCCTGCGTCTACCAGATCAGTTGCTACATTTTGGGCATGTTCAGAGGGAACAGTTATTATCCCTAACCTCACATCTTCATTTTCAACAATATTTTCTAACTCTTGAGTGCTTTCAACTGTAATATTACTAATTTTATTTCCAATTTTATTTAAATCATTATCTAAAACATGGGTAATTTCCATTCCCATCATATCAAATCCATTATAATTGACTAAAGCCCTACCTAAGTTACCTGCCCCAATTAAAACTGCTGACCATTTTTTATTAACTCCTAGTATTTGTCCAACAGATTTTTTTAGGTCTTGTACATTATAACCAACACCTCTTCTACCAAACTCACCATAATATGATAAGTCCTTTCTTACCTGGGTAGAAGGAATATCAAGTTTACCTCCAAGTTCTTTTGAAGAAACTACTTCTTCATTTTCAAATTTTGAAAGCTTGTCTAAACAACGATAATAAAGTGGTAAACGTTCTATCGTAGCCTTGGGAATTGAGTCACGATCCTTCATAAAATCACCCTTTCTTTTATTTATTTTATCATAGAATAGGTTATGAACAAAAGGGAAAAAACCAATTAATTCAAAAATTAATTGGTTTTTTCAATAAAATTAACTAATAGAGCTACCACTTTCTATATCTTCATCAACAGTCATAAGAGACATATCACCACTATCATTAGAAGCAGCTAATAACATACCATTTGATTTATAACCAAATATAGTAGCAGGCTCAAGATTAGCAACAATCACTATTTTTTTGTCTACTAATTCTGCTGGATTATAATAATTTTTTATTCCAGCAATAATTTGTCTTTTTTCATCTCCTAATTCAATTTGCAATTTTAATAATTTATTACTATCTTCAATATCTTCAGCTTCTATAACTTTTGCAACTCTTAAATCTACATCTTGAAAATCAGAAAAACTAATTAAATTTAGATCTTCTTCTTTTTCTACCTTTTCTTCTTTTTCTTCTACCATATTACTCTCAACTCCTTCAAAATATTCTTCCATATCAATTCGTGGGAAAAGAGGCTCACCTTTATTAACTTTATTAGCACTTTGAAGTTCACCCCAGTTTTTAAGCTCCTCCCAATATATATCTTCAAAATTACCTTGATATGATATTTGTTTTAAAATTTCTTTTGCTGTATCTTCCATAAATGGTTTTAAAGCTCCAGCAATAATTCTAAGTGCTTCTAATAAATTATATAAAACTGTTGCTAAACGATCTTTTTTATCCTCATCTTTCCCCAGAATCCAGGGAGTAGTTTGATCAATATATTTATTTGTTCTACGAACAAAATTCCATAATTCTTCTAAAGCAACAGTAAATTTGAGCTCATTCATACTCTTTTCTATTTCTTCTAAAGTTTCAAATGCCATATTTTTTAAATCTTCATCTACATCTTCAAAGTTAGATTCAACTGGAGCAGGAATTTCTGCATCAAAATATTGTTCAACCATACTCACAGTTCTATTAAGTAAGTTACCTAAATCATTAGCTAAATCTGAATTTATTCTATTTATTAAAGCTTCAGTAGAATAAGTACCATCTGTTCCAAATGAAATTTCTCTTAACAAATAATAACGAATAGCATCTTTGCCAAAATCATCTATTAATTTCATAGGATCAACTACATTACCTACTGACTTTGACATTTTCCCTGTCTTTGTTAATAACCAACCATGGCCAAATACCTGCTTTGGTAATGGTAAATCAAGAGCCATCAAAATAATTGGCCAATATATTGTGTGAAATCTCAATATATCTTTACCAACAATATGAATATCAGCTGGCCAATAATGCTCAAATTTATCTTCATCTTCAAGATAATCAATAGCTGTAATATAATTACTTAAGGCATCTATCCAGACATAAATTACATGCTCATCATCAAAAGGAACATCTACTCCCCAATCAAAGGTTTTACGTGAAACACTTAAATCTTCTAAGCCATCTTTAATAAAATTAATCATTTCGTTTCTTCTACTCTCAGGTTGAATGAATTCAGGATGACTCTCTATATGATTAAGAAGCTTATCTGCATATTTGCTTAGTTTAAAGAAATAACTTTCTTCTTCTACCCATTCAACTTCTCGTCCACAATCAGGACATACTTTTTCTTCTCCAACCTGTCTTTCAGTCCAGAAGGACTCACAGGGTACACAATACCACCCTTCATAATTATCTTTATAAATATCTCCTTTTTCATATAATTTTTCAAATATTTTTTGCACTATCTTTTCATGGTCTTTATCAGTTGTTCTAACAAAATAATCATAATCTACTCCAATTTCTTTCCATAACTCCTTAAAAGTAGCAACTATTTCGTCTACATATTCTTGAGGATTTTTATTTGCTTCTTCTGCTTTTCTTTCTATTTTTTGACCATGTTCATCAGATCCAGTTAAAAACATTGTGTCATAACCCTTCATTGCTTTATATTTAGCAATAGTATCTGCTGCAACAGTAGTATAAGCATGGCCAATATGTAATTTATCACTAGGATAATATATTGGTGTTGTTACATAAAATGTGTCTTTACTCAACTTCTTCACCCCTTTTTATATTACTTATATGACATTTTTAAAATTTCAAAGACATCTTCTTTATCTAATTTTTTATAATTACCTATTTTCCCACTATCAACAGCTTTTTCTGCCATTATTTCTAGGTCATTTTTGTCAATATCATAATAACTTAAAGTAGCAGGAGCATTCATTCTATTAAACCACTCTCTTGTTTCTTTAATAGCTTCAAGAGCAACTTCTCTATCACTTTTACCTTTATCATTGATATCAAATACTCTTTTACCATATTGAGCAAACTTCTCTACTCCCTCATCAAGTACATATTTCATCCAATTTGGAAAAACAATAGAAAGACCTGCACCATGAGGAATATCATAAATAGCACTAATTTCATGCTCAATAGCATGTGAAGCCCAGTCTTCTTCTTTTCCCATTGATATAAATCCATTTAAAGCCATAGTACCAGCAAGCATAATATTTGCTCTGGCATCATAATCTTTAGGATCTTCAAGAACTTTTGCTGAACTTTCTAATAAAGTTTTTAAAATATCTTCAGCCCATCTATCCATTAATGGCGTTGAATCTGTATGACTAAAATATTGTTCAAAAACATGAGCTGCAATATCAACTATTCCATAAACTGTGTAATTTTCTGGTACTGTATATGTATTTTCAGGGTCTAATATTGAAAAATCAGGATATTTAGTACCATGTATTCCTAATTTCTTTTTCTTTTCCCAATTAGTAATAACTGCATTTGCATTCATTTCAGAGCCAGTAGCAGCTAAGGTTAAAATTGTACCTAAAGGTATAGCTTTCTCAAACTCTCCATCTTCTTTAACCATTTCCCATAAATCACCATCATAATAATAACCTACTGAAATAGCTTTACTTGCATCAATAACACTTCCGCCACCAACAGCAAGTATGAAGTCAATATTCTTTTCTTCACAAATTTTTACACCTTGTTTAACACTGCTTAATCTTGGATTAGATTTAATTCCACCAAGTTCATAAATGTTTATATTTTCAGCTTCTAATAAATTTGTTACTTTATCATATAAACCAAATTTTTTTATACTACCTCCACCATAAGTTAATAAGACATTTTCACCAAATTCTTTTATCTTTTTAGCTACTTTATCTACTTCACCCTTACCAAAAATTATTTCTGTTGGATTATGAAAGCTAAAATTCTGCACAATTTTCCCTCCTTTATACTAGTTTAATTATAAATAATCCTTTGCATTTATAACTATAGCTTTTTCATAAACATCACTTTTGGACAAATTACGTAAATTAGCAACTTTTTTTATAGCTTTCTTTTTAGTATATCCATTTTTCATCAATAATTCAACATGTTCTACTATAGATAATTCTTCCCAACCTTCTTTTTCTTCAACTACAGTAGACCTACCTTCAATAACTAGTACGATTTCTCCCTTTATTTCTCTTTTTTCTAATATTTGAATCAATTCCTGAGCACTACCATATAATTTTTCTTCATGTATTTTAGTAATTTCACGAACAAGGGCTATTTTTCTATCAGCAATTTTTTTCTTTAAATCTTTTATAGTATCTAAAACTCTATAAGGTGATTCATAAATTATAATTGTTCTTTCTTCTTTTTTTATAGTATTTAAGACTTCTTCTCTTTCTTTGCCTTTACGAGGCAAAAAACCTTCAAACACAAATTTATTCATTGCCAAACCGGAAGCTGTTAAAGCCAATAAAGCTGCATTTGCTCCTGGAATAGGTATTACCTTTATCTCATTTTCAACAGCCTTATTTATTATTTCATAACCTGGATCAGAAATCCCTGGTGTTCCAGCATCGCTGACTAAAGCAATATCTAAACCTTGTTTTAATTTTTCAAGTAATTCTTTAGCTCTTTTTTTCTCATTATGTTCATGATAACTAATCATTTTGGTATTTATATCATAATGTTTTAACAATTTAGAAGTCCTGCGAGTATCCTCAACTGCTATAAAATCAACTTTTTTTAAAGTTTCAATTGCCCTTTCAGTCATATCTTTCAAATTACCAATAGGGGTAGCACAGGGAAAAAGTTTTCCACTTTTATCTTTATTCATCTATACCATACATCCTTTTTACTTCTTCAGTATATTCTCCACTATTTTCTTTGTAGACATAAATAGGATTTTCTAATTTCATACCAATACCTTTATTTAATCTAGCTTCAACTAAAAAGTGATTTGATGATTTATTTTTGCGAGGATATATCGGTTTTAAACGTTTAGGAGCTAAGTTATATTTTGCTAAAAGTTCAAAACACTCGGCTAATCTTTTACTTCTATGGACTAAATAAAATTTTCCTCCATTTTTTAAAGCTAGACTGACTTCACGAATAAGATCTTCTAAGCTAGCTTTGATTTCATGTCTGGCAATAGCCTTATGCTTGTTTTCACTGATTTTTCCTGAATTTAATTTTTGATAAGGAGGGTTGCTTACAACTATATCAAAGTGATTGGGCTTTATATATTTTCTAGAATCACTAAAATCTCCCTGCCTTATTTCTATAACATTTTCATAATCATTTAATTTAACATTCCTTTTAGCTAAACTAACTAATTCATCCTGTATTTCTAATCCAATTATATTTTTGGCATCTTTTTTGAAAGCCAAAAGCAGTGGTATAACCCCACTGCCACAACCAAAATCTACAATTAAATCACTTCTTTTTACTTCCACAAAATTAGCTAAAAGTACAGAATCTGTACCAAATTTAAAAAAATTATTGTTTTGAATAATATCCATTTTATCTCTAATTAGTTCATTTACTTCTTCCATCAATCATTATTCTCCTCTATTTGATTCTCAATAAGTTGAAGACAAAAGAGGCAATCTCCCTTTCTTTTTTCTCCAAAACTGAGATGACAAATATGATAACCTTCTTTATATAAATTAATCAAATTAGAATAGCCTTTACCCTTTTTATTTTCTTCATCAGCATTTTCTTTATTTTCTTGAAAGATGAGTTTTTTCAATTCTTCGTTTTCTTCTTTTAAAGCTTGATTTTCTTTATATAATTCATAAGTAACATCTTTAAGTTTTTGAAATTTCATTGACATCTCTTCTATTTCTTCTTGAAAGTAGGCAAGGTTGCTCAAGATTTCATCATCCATAAATGTACCTCCCTATCAATTCTCATTATCTTCTTTATTATTGTCTGATTTATTTTTGTCTTCATCTTTAATTTCATCAGCATCTACTTCTACTTTTTCTTCGGTATCTCCATTACCAATATCTACTTTAACTGTGTTTTTTATAAGATTTCGGCTTATAATCTCTCCACTTCCTACATGTAAATCTACTTCTTCACCGATATCAGGCATTTCTTCTTTTAGTTCTTTATAAGTGTCAGCTTCATATTTAAGACAACACATTAATCTTCCACATAAACCAGAAATCTTTGCTGGATTTAAAGAAAGATTTTGTTTTTTGGCCATTTTAATAGAAATAGGTTCAAAATCTCTTAAAAATCTAGAACAACAAGTTGGCATTCCACAGGGACCAATTCCTCCAAGCATCTTTGCCTCATCTCTAACACCAATTTGTCTCAATTCAATTCTAGTTTTAAAAACACGGGCTAAATCTTTTACCAATTCTCTAAAATCTACTCGTCCATCTGCTGTAAAATAAAATAATATTTTATTATGATCAAAAGTATATTCAACATCTATTAAATTCATTGGTAAACCATGATCATCAATTTTTTCCAGACATATATCATAAGCTTCTTCTTCTAGCTCTCTATTTCTCTCATCTCTTGCTTTATCTTTCATTGTTGCTTTACGAATAACATTTTTCAAAGGAGAAACTATATCATCTTCTTTTACTTCTTTTTTCTCAACTACTACTTCTCCGATTTCCACACCACGAGCAGTTTCAACAATTACATACTCTCCGTTATTTACCTCTATACCATCAGGATCAAAATAATATATTTTCCCTGCTTTTTTAAAACTTACTCCAATTACTGTCTCCATAATTTATTTACACCCTCACTTGCAATCTTTTTGCTCGTATTTTTAAAAACAAAACTTGTAAAGTCAAGTCTTTAAAGGCATTCCTATCAATATAGTTTTGATGTTCATTAATTAAGTTAACGATTTTTAATAATTCATTTAAACTATATCTTTTGGCTTCTTTTTTGATTTCATTTTTATAGTCAAAATTAACTAATTGCTTATGATTACCACTCTTATATATTATTATATCCCGATACCACGATGATAGCAAATTAAATAAAGGAAATTCATCTTTAAGAAGTTTCATCATCTCTTCAACTTGTGAAAAAATCTCTACCTTTTTTATATCATTAATATCTTTTAAAAAATCATATATTTTTTTTCTTTCATTTAAAAATTTATCATTAGCTGAAATTTCTAAAGCCTTTGCTATACTACCACGGGCTAAACCTGAAATAAGCTTAACCTTTTTATTACTAACTCCTCTATCTAACAAAAAATCTTCAATATTTTTACGAGATATATTACTAAAACTTAAATTTTGACAGCGTGATATAACTGTTGGTAATAATCTATTAATTTCTTCTGCTATTAAAATAATTATGGCATAAGAAGGTGGATCTTCCAAAGTTTTTAATAAACTATTAGCAGCCTGAACTGTCATATTTTCTGCTCCATCTATAATATAAATTTTATATTCACTTTCATATGGTTTATAAGCTATTTCTCTTTGTAATTCCCTTATTTGTGAAATTTTCAAATTTTTGCTTTTTTCTTCACTTTCTATAATTTTTAAATCAGGATGATTCCTATGCTCAATTCGGCGACAACTTCTACAGTTATTACAACTATCATTTTTCATTTCATTACATAATAAAGCCCTGGCAAATTCGATGGCCAGGGTTTTTTTGCCTATACCTTCTTTGCCGTAAAAAAGATAGGCATGATTTATTCGTTCTTCTTTTAACTCTTCCTGTAATATATCAACAACCTCTTTTTGATCTATTATCTTATCAAAACTCATTTTATTTTCTCCTTAATTTATTTGAGAATTATTCCTATCTTTATCTTAGCATATTTAGCAAATTTTTTAAAGTTTATAGCTTTATAAATTGCTCTACATCTAAAATAAAAACTGTAGCTCCACCTATTTGTACTTCCATTGGTAAAGAATAATAACTCTCAATTGAATTAGCAACTGGAGACATAGGTGCAACAGTTTTTTTTCTACATTTACTTGTTTCTTCAATAATCTCTAATAATTCCTCTAAATGCTCTTCATCAGTTCCAATCATAAAAGTTGTATTTCCCTCTCTTAAAAATCCACCTGTACTTGCCATTTTAGTGGCCTGAAAATTTGAACTTGTAAGAGCATCCATTAAATCAGGAGCATCATGGTCATGAACGATAGCCACTACCATCTTAACTTGTTTACCTTCACTGACTCTTCTTCCTTCTTCACTCATAATAATCTCTCCTTTACAACTTTAAATATTTTATTATGAATCACTTCTGCTTCAGCATCACCATTAATAACTACAAATCTTTTATCATTTTTAGCTAATTCAAGATATCCTTTGCGTATATTTTTATAAAAAGTTATAATTTCTTGTTCAAGTCTATCTCCTTTTTTATCAGAACTTAAATTTCTAGCTCTTTTTAAACCTTTTTCAGGGTCAATATCAAGTAAAATAGTTAAATCAGGCCAGGTATTTCTAATAACCCATTCATTAATATTTCTAACCATTTTCATATCTAATTTTCTTCCATAACCTTGATAAGCTATATTAGAATCTATATATCGATCAGTTAAAACTATTTTACCTTTTTCTAAAAAAGGTATAATCTTTTCTTTTACGTGTTGAGCTCTATCTGCTGCATAAAGCAAAATTTCTGCTCTATTATCCATATTTATATTTTCTGGGTCAAGTAGTAATTTCCTAATTTTTTTTCCTAGTTTTGTACCACCAGGTTCTCTAGTAAGAACTACTTCTTTATTAATTTTTTTTAATTTATCTGCTAATAAATTTGCTTGAGTAGATTTACCAGATCCTTCTACTCCTTCAAAAGTTATAAATAAACCGTCCATTTCTTAATCTGCCCCTTTCTTTATTATATATTATATTCTCTATTTAGGGCAAAATTCCTTTCTATAAATTAGAAAAAGG
>JBNJDL010000035.1:0-14453 GCA_051744825.1 Bacillota bacterium
TAAAGCAGTTTGACAACTTGGACACCAATGAACAGGTTTTTGTCCTTTATAAAATAAATCTTTTTTAGCCATTTCCCCAAAAACTTCAATTTGTTTTACTTCATATTCTTTATTTAAAGTTATATAAGGATCTTCCCATTCTCCCCATACTCCAAGTCTCTTAAACTGATCTCTCTGTCTATCAACATATTTTAAGGCATAATCTTCACATTTATTTCTAAGCTCTTTAGTAGAAAGTTCTTTGGCTTCATCTCCCATCTCTTTTGTTACCTTATGTTCAATAGGAAGTCCATGAGTATCCCAACCAGGTATATATGGAGAATAAAATCCTTGCAATGTTTTGTAACGAGTCACTATATCTTTTAATATTTTATTTAAAGCATGTCCTATATGAATATCTCCATTAGCATATGGAGGTCCATCATGTAAAATGAATGGCTCATTTCCTTTCCTTTGCTCAACTGCTTTTTCATAAATATTATTTTCTTCCCAGAATTTTTGAAAATCTTTTTCTCTTTCACTTAAATTAGCTCTCATAGGAAAATCAGAATCTGGTAAATTAATTGTTTCTTTATAACTCATCTTAAAAATTCCTCCTTTTATTTTCTTAAAACTTATATTAAATTACATTAAAAAAACGGTCCTTCCCCATAAAAGGGACGAAAGGACCGCGTTACCACCCTGATTAATAACAATTAAATGTTATTCTCTCAACTCTTTAACGCAGATCTACGAACAAGATTACTTAAAAGTTCATCTTGTCAACTCCTGAGTGATCTTCATATATAATTTTTTCCTGTTTTTCAGCAAACACAGGTCTCTATTAAAAAAATTATATACTACTCTCTCATTCTTCGTTTTTTTAAATATGATATTTTCGCTTATAATTATATATTAAATAATTTTTTTAGTCAAGCTCAGTATCTCCTTCAGTAGCCGCTATATCCTCATCTAAATCTTCTAAATCAAAATTTAAGTTTTCATCTTTATCTTTTAATAATTCAAGGTGATTTTCTAATAAAGTTTTAAATCTTATTTTAAATAAACTTTTCTTTTCCCTTAGATCTTCTAACTTTTTATACTCTTCTTCAACTTCTTTTTTAGCTTTTGATTTGATTTCTTCAGCTTCACTTTCTGCCTTATTTACAATAACTTTTGCCTCTTTTTTTGCTCTTTCTTTTTCTTCAGTAACTGTATCTTGAATAGTTTGTAAAGTATCCCTTAATTTCTGATCAATATTTTCATAATTTTCTAGTTTTTCTTTTAATCTTTCATTTTTATCCTGAAGTGAATTGATTTCTTTTAACAATTTTTCATAAGCCATCCCAACTTCTTCTATAAAATCATCTACTTCTTCTTTATTATAACCTAAAGCAGATTTTTTAAATTCTTTGTTATAAATATCAAGTGGAGATAAATTCATAAAAATTACCACCTTCCTTTAGGTATATCTATTTAAAATCAATTTAATTCGTCCTCTATTTGACAAACCTTTTCTTTCCATTACTTCAACTCGTCCTTTTCCCCTTAGTGAAATCATATCATTAACTTCTACATCATGGGCAGGGTCATCTTCAATTCGCCAATTCAATTTAATCTTTTCATTTTTAATATCTCTAGATATTTTGTTTCTTGAATCACCAAAACCTGCACTTGCCACAGCATCTAATCTCATAGATGGAACAGTAGCTTTAATTTCTTTAGTATGCTGGGTAGGTATTATAATATCTTCTCTTTTAATTTCACTAACTTCAACTGGAACTTCATTAACATATTTTAATTTCATCTTAATGAAATCTTTTAAATCATTAGACACAATTATCTGAGAAAAATCTTTCATTACTAATAAATCGCCTATTTTTTTTCTTTTTATACCTAAGCCCATTAAAGCTCCTAAATAATCTCTATGATTAACATGACAGAAGTCAAAATTTCCACTAATTTTTAAAATACTAATTGGTGATTTAACATTATCCTTAAAAAGATAATCAGGAAAAATCGTTATCAGCTTTCTCTCAGCTCTTTTATATCCTCCATCTTCTATAAAATTAATATCTGCAATTTGTTTAATGATATTTTTAGCAATTTTTCTTTGATGGGGGTTCAAAAAATCAGTACTTACTTCTGTTTTTCTATTAATAACTATAGAAGCTTTATCTAATATTTTATTACCTAGAATTTTTTCTTCATCTCTTTTTAAATGTGATAGCAATTTTTCTTTATCAAACATTAATTGCACTCCTTTTATAATTTAAAATGTAATTAGCAATCTAACAATAAAATTACTAACAATTCTTAAAGCAAAAAAAGCAATTATAGGTGAAAAATCTATTCCTAAATTTGAAGTAGGCAAAAGTCTTCTTATCGGTCCTAAAATAGGCTCAGTTACTTGATAAACAAATCTTATTACCTTTCTTAAATTTATATTACTTGGATTAGGTCTCACCCAAGATAAAATTACTCGAGCAATAATTAACCATTCTACTATAGTAAAAAGTGTTCCTACTGCATTAGCTAACATAAACATCTCTACTTTACCTCCTAACTATTATTAGAAAAATATTTACTTTTTAAATCCTTTTTTAATTCTTTACCATCAATTTTTATATTATTGGGAGTAAATATAAATACTTCTTTACCAACTTTTTGAGTATGGCCATTTAAAGCATATATTACTCCACTTAAAAAATCTAATATACGCTGAGATAAATCTTTATTTTTATTTTCTAAATTAACTATAACTATATTGTTATTTTTCAAGTTATCAGTTATTGTTTTTGCCATTTCGAAACTATCTGGATTATAAAATAACACTTTATATTTTTTCTTTTTATTTATACTAACTACTTTATTTTTTTTATCAGTAATTTCACTATTTTCAGGAGGATTATCATTTTCACCCTCTAAACCAAAGAATTTTAAAATTTTATTCCAGTCAAAAATTTTTTCACTCATTAAAATATCCTCCTTAGCTAATATTTCCTTTCTCCAAAAAGAGCAGTTCCAATTCTAATTATAGTGGCTCCTTCTTCAATTGCAACTGTATAATCATTACTCATTCCCATAGATAATTCATCAAGAGAAATTCCCTCTTTTTTAGCCTTATCTTTTAAGTTAGCCAATTTTTTAAAATATGGCCTTGTTTTTTCAACATCTTCAACATAGGGAACAATTGTCATTAAACCTTTTATATCAAGATTTTCATATTTTTTATTTGCTTTTTTTATAAAATCAAGGGTATTTTCTACTTTAAAGCCATATTTATTTTCATCTTCTGCTACATTAACTTCAACTAATACTGGCATAATTCTGTTATTTTTTTTAGCTCTTTTATTAATTTCTTTTGCTAAACGAGGACTATCTAGTGATTCAATCATTAAACAATTACTCATACGAGTAATATATTTTACTTTATTCCTTTGCAAATGCCCTATAAAGTGCCATTTAACTTCAGAATTTACTTTGTTATTTTTCTTCCTAAGTTCTTGAACTCTGCTTTCACCAAATACTTCAATACCTTTATTCTGAAAAAACTTTACTTTTTTTGCAAAATGATTTTTACTAACTGCAACAATCTTAATTTCAGAAGGATCTCTTCCACTTTTTTCACAAGCCTCTTTAATATTTACTTTAACTTTTTCTAATCTCTTATTTAATTTGTTTTTATTCATTTTTAGAACCTCCTATATTAAAATTTTCTTTAGCAGGATCTTTAACAACCTCATCTCCAATTTCTAGTCCTTCAACTATCATATGTTTTTCATCTTTAAATATAATTTCAACATCTTTTAATTTCCTAGAATTATTTTCTTCAACTACAACTACTTTATAACCATCGGATGTCGGAAAAACAGCAGTTGCAGGAAGAATAAGTCCTTTATAAATATTTTTAACAAAATGAAATTCTTTTTTTCTTATATTAATAAAATCTCTTATAAATCTATTTAATTCTATTACTAATAAAGAATTTTTTTCTTCTTTAATAATATCTATAACTTTTGCTTCCAATAATTCACTAGAATTATCCTTATTAACAAATACAGTTTCATTTATCCAATAACTATCTATATTATCAGAATTTATTTTAAATACTAAAAGCATTCTTCTATTATTAATTAACCTATATAAAGGTTCTCCCTTTTTTATAAAATCATTTTCTTCAATTTTCTTGTAATTATTTTTAATATTAGAAAATTTATCTACACTCAAATTCGAAAAATCATTTAAGTCAAATTCATTTTCTAAATTATCATAATTAAGACTAATAATGCCCGCCTCTCTGTTATAAATAGTTCTATTATTATTGTTAGAAATAATTTTCATTACTACATTCCCGTTATTTATTCTTTTATTTTCTTCTGTAAAAATAGATATTTTTCCTGAAAGCGGGGATTTAAGAAGAATTTCATCTCTAATTATTAAAGCTTCATCTTTAAAGCCATCAACAATTTGTCCATTTTTTACAACAACAATATTTTTTCTATTATTAAATATCATAAAAATTATAAATAGCAATATAATGATAATTATAAAAATATATATTAGTTTTTTATTAAACTTGTAATTTTTTTTTTATATTTTTTATTTAAATAACTTATTTTGTTGTTATCCATTTTATCACCTTTTTATATCTTTCAATATAAAATTGAAAAATCCTGCAAAATCATAAGCTAATAATACTTGCCATTCTTCCTGTTTTTCCATTATCTCTACGATATGAATAAAAATTTTCCTCATTTTCATATGTACATAATTTGCTCTTTATTAAATTTTCTTTATATATTCCGTTATTTAATAGTATATTTTCATTTAGTGATTTTAGGTCAAGTAAATACTTATCTTTAAATTTATGTACAAAAAATTGACTTATATTCTTAAATTCTTTATCAAATTTATTAATAAGATTTTTATCTACTTCATAATGATTTTTAGAAATAGCTGGTCCAATTGCAACTATACACTTAGCAATATCAGTTGAAAAATTTAACCTCATTTTTTTTAATACATTTAAAGCAATTTTATTCAAAGTCCCTTTCCAACCAGCATGTGCTAAGGCAATTACTTTATTTTTAGGATCAAAAAAATATAATGGTACACAATCAGCGTAATAGGAAAATAATACAATGTTTGAACTATTAGTAATTAAGGCATCAGTATTTTTTATTGAATTATTATAATTTAAACTTCCTTTTCCTCTATCACTTTCTTTTACTATATAAACATTATTTCCATGAATTTGTTCTGCAGTAGTAAAACTTGAAAAATTCAAATTTAATTTTTTTGCAACAATTTTTCTATTTTTTATTACATTAATTGATTTATCTTCAGTATGTAAACCTAGATTTAGACTTTTATACTTTCCCTTACTAACTCCTTTATTTTTAGTAGTAAAAAAAGCCTTAGCACCTTCTTTTTCAAATTCTGTTATTTTCAAACACTTAAAATCACCCAAATTATTCCACTTAAACATAATTACCTCCAAATTTATTCTTTAAATAAGTATATCATATGTCAGTACTATTTTAAACATTAACTAAAATCACATCTTCACCTACTTTTCTAATCTTATCCCAACTAATAATTAAATCATCTTTATTAGAAAAAAGATGGAAAATAAAAACTCCTTTTCTAGCTAATATTACTGACATGATCCTTCCATTTTCAATATCTATATCTACATCATCAATATATCCTAAGAACTTTCCATCTTTTATATCAACAACTTCTTTTAACATTAAATCAGATTTTTTCATAATTATTCCCTCCCAAAATATATTATGTTATTTAAATGTAAATGTTATTATTTTTAGTTATTATTAAATTTAATTAAATATACTAGAAAATTTAAGTCTTTTCTTTTTAAGATTATTATAAAATTCTATAAATTTAAATTTATATTCAATTTCATCATTTTCAAATAAGGAGGGAGTATTATAATCTTTTACTAGACATAGTTCTGGTGATAACACACACCACCAATTCGAACCTTTGAAATTTGCAATTTTGACTTTTAGCGCTTGATAATTAGCAGCTTTTAAAGTCAAATTATTATATGTTCTACCAGGAAAATAATAATTACCAAATTCAATTTCAATATTTTTATTGTAATTTAATTCAGTTAATTTATTTTTTATGATTTTTTCTAATTCAGTAATATTTTCTTTTTTTACTTTATTTTTTTTAAAATAATCAATTACATAATTCCTTACTATTCTTTTAAGATATTGGTCATAAGGGGCATTACTTTCAGCAATAACATGTAGTCTTATTAGATTTCCATTAGTATAGGCTTTTGCACTTGTAGATGATTTATAATTATTAAAACAATATAAGCTCAGGTAAATACATAAAAGAGAAAAAATAATTATATAGACTTTTTTATTTTTCATTTCTTTCTATCCTCTCTTACATATCTTTTTAATCTATTAAGAGCAGCTTTTTCTAATCTTGATACCTGAGCTTGAGATATCCCTATTTCATCAGCTACTTCCATTTGCGTCCTTCCTTCATAAAACCTATAAGCTAGAATTAGTTTTTCTCTTCTATCTAATTTCCTTAAAGCCGAACGTACTGCTATACCTTCTAACCAACTTTCATCTTCACTTTTCTCATCACTTATTTGATCCATAACAAAAATTGGATCCCCCCCATCATGATATATTGGTTCAAATAAAGAAATAGGGTCTTGTACAGCATCAAGAGCATAAACTATATCTTCTCTCGGTATATTTAATTCTTCTGCTACTTCTTTTAAAGAGGGTTCTTCTGAATTTTTATTTTTTAAATTTTCTTTCATTTGCATAGCTTTATAAGCAGTATCACGTAATGAGCGACTAACTCTAATTGGATTGTTATCTCTAAGATATCTTCTAATTTCTCCAATAATCATAGGTACAGCATAAGTTGAAAAACGTACATTTTTGCTTAAGTCAAAATTATCTATGGCTTTCATCAATCCTATACAACCAACTTGAAATAAATCATCAGCATTTTCTCCTCTATTACTAAATCTCTGGATTACACTTAAAACTAATCTTAAGTTACCACTAACAATTTTATTTCTTACTTTATGATTGCCGCCTTGCATTTCCTTAAATAATTCTCTCATAACCTTATTAGATAAAACAGGTAGTTCTGCAGTATTAACTCCACTAATTTCTACTTTTTTGCCCAAAGTAATCCCCCTCACTAAATGGTATATATTTCTTCTGTTAACATTATTACCATCCATAGGGGTTTTATACATGTATTATCTGGTAGATGCTCAAATCATTTTTGAAACTTCAAATTGTAATTTGTTTATAATTCTTTTCTCTAATCGTGAAATATATGATTGAGATATTCCTAATAAGTCAGCAACTTCCTTTTGTGTCATTGTTTCACCAGATTTAATCAAACCATACCTTAAAATTAAAATTTTCTTTTCTCTTTTATTCAACACTTCCATTGCTATTTTTAATAATTTTCTATCAACTTTTTCTTCTATGTTTTTATATATTAAATCTTCATCTGTTCCTAAAATATCTGCTAATCTTAATTCATTACCATCCCAGTCAATATTTAGAGGATCATCAAATGATATTTCACTTCTCTTTTTATTATTTTTTCTCAAATACATTAATATTTCATTTTCAATACAACGAGAGGCATAAGTAGCTAGTTTGATATTTTTACTTACATCAAAGGTTTTTACCGCCTTTATTAATCCTATAGTGCCAATAGAAATCAAATCTTCTATATCAATACCAGTATTATTAAATTTTTTAGCTATATAAACTACTAAGCGCAAATTATGCTCAATTAATAATTTTCTTACACTTTCATCTCCTTTTTTTAATCTATCTAAAATATAATTTTCTTCGTCTTTTTTTAATGGTGCTGGTAGGGTTTCACTGCTCCCTAAATAATAAATAGGATTTCTTTTAAGAGATAATTTTTCTAATAAATTATAAAAAGTAAGTTTCAATTTTAACTTAAAAAAATATAAATATTTTTTAATCATAAAAATCATCCTCTCTTTTTGATGATTCGAGTATATTTGTCCCAATCAGACCATGATAAGAATCACTTTTTAAATTACTATTAAAGGAAAAAGCAACTAATGAGTCTTTTCCTTTTGAATTAAGTTTATATTCATAAGAATTTTTTAATTTTAAATTATCAACCTTTAAAGCATATAAATAACTTTTATTATGACCAATTACATTATAGGGAATAATGCTTAGCCTTTTTTTCCAATCCAATTCTGAAAATAAATTATAAAACTCGAAAAATTTATTTTCCTTAGAATATTCACCTCCCTTTTTAATGAATTTTTTTAATTTTTTATTTTTTATTAGTTTATTATCTAAACTTTTTACATTAATCACTATCACAGCTTTATTTGTTAAAGGGTCATAAAGTTTATTACCTGAATCAACTAAGAGATTTAATTCCATTTTTTCTTTTTCTAATTCAATTATTATAGTTATAATTTCATCATTATAATTAAATAAGTTTTTCTTAAATTTCCAGGCATTTTTTATTAACACAATAAAAATAATTAAAATCACTACAAAAGCTAAAATATTATTTTTATTTTTAATAGTTAAATTTTTTATAGAAGTCCCTGTTCCAATAGTTAAAAAAGTTAATAAGTAGAAAGTAAAAAGTAATTTAAAAAAGCTCTCTAAATTAACTGGATAAAAGACAATAATAATTAAAATCGAGGCAATAAAAAAATTAAAAAGTAATGAAAAAATATTTAAATTTAATTTTAAATTATAGAAGGTTATAAAAGTATAAAAATTTGAAATTAAAAGAGCTATAATTAACCTGTATAATTTAATCTTAACTTGATTAATTTTAGCAACAGTCCAAATTATTAAGGAGGTTATTAAAGTATTTATTATTAACATAATGTCAAAATAGATAATCATATAATTTTCCTCCAAAACTACTTCACCAATATATTACTATTCATTAATTTTTATATTATGAAAATTAATTAAAGATAGTAATAGAAATTGTCAAATTGCTATAAAAGTAAAAAACTCGATGCCTGAAAGGCATCGAGAGTTAAAAATATCTATTTTTTAAAAAATTTTATCCATTTTGTCTACGTAAAAAAGCAGGTATATCAAGGTCTTCACCAGAAAAATTATCAACATCAAAGTCATCTTCAAGATCTTCATTTTCATCTTCTGTTTTTCCGTCATTATTAACTTCTTTTTCAGTGTTATCTCGATCAAAACCTGTAGCAATGACTGTAACTTGAGCTTCAGATTCTAATTCTTCATCAATAACAGCTCCTAAAATGATATTTGCATCTGGATCTGCAACTTCTTGAATAACCCGAGCAGCTTCATTTGCTTCATGAATTCCAAGGTCAGCTCCACCAGTAATATTTAATAATACTCCTTTTGCTCCATCAATTGAAGCTTCTAAAAGAGGTGAAGCAATAGCCATCTTTGCTGCTTCTGCAGCTCTATTTTCTCCTTCTGCTTTTCCAATTCCCATTAAAGCAGAACCAGCATCAGTCATAATTGTTTTTACATCAGCAAAATCTAAATTAATAATACCTGTAATAGTAATTAAATCAGAAATACCTTGAACACCTTGTCTTAATACATCATCAGCTATTTTAAAGGCTTCCATTAAACTAGTTTGTTTTTCTGCTACTTCAAGTAATCTATCATTGGGAATTATTATCAGTGTATCTACTTTAGATTTTAATTCTTCTATTCCATCTTCAGCTTTTTCCATTCTTTTTCTTCCTTCAACTGTAAAAGGCTTAGTAACCACTCCCACAGTTAAAGCTCCTTGACTCTTAGCAGCTTCAGCAACTACAGGAGCCGCCCCAGTACCAGTGCCTCCACCCATTCCAGCGGTTATAAATACCATATCTGAACCTTCCAGGGTATTGGCTATTTCTTCTCTACTTTCCTCAGCAGCTTCTTTACCTATTTCAGGATCTGCACCGGCACCTAATCCACGAGTTATTTTCTCTCCTATTCTAATTGTCATTCCAGCATTTGAAGCTAATAATGCTTGAGCATCAGTGTTAATCGCTACAAATTCAACTCCATCTAATCCTTCATCAATCATTCTATTTACAGCATTATTACCTCCACCACCAACACCAACAACTTTTATATTTGCAAATTGTTCTACTTCAGTTCCAATGTCAAACATTAATATTTTTACCTCCCCTCATTAGAAGAAATCCTCAAACCAATTTTTTAATTTAGCAAAAAAATCATTTACTGTATTTTTGGCTTTATCTTTTTTCTTTACCTTTTTTTCTTTTTGATTTTTTGCACCATATTCTACTAATCCAACAGCAGTTGAAAAAATAGCCTTAGGTACTGTATCACCTTTTTGACTATAAACTGGGTTATCTATTGCATCAGATAATCCATTTATATAATCTGGTTCACCAATTCTTACTGGAAGGTCTACAATATCTGATGCTAAATCAGCAGCATCTTCTAAAAGAGAAGAACCACCAGTTAATACCAAACCAGCAGGAGTAAGATCTTTTGGTCCTGCTTTATGTAATTCTTTATTTATAAGATTAAAGAGTTCTTCCATTCGTGGCTCAATAACATTACTTAAAGTTTTTCTTTTTATTTTTTTCTTATCTTTACCACTAGCCTCCAATACATCTATGTATTCATCTGAAGAAACATTAGCTGTTCTTGCAGAGCCATAGTTTATTTTTAATTTTTCTGCTTCTGAAACTGGAGTGCGTAATCCTACTGCAATATCATTGCTAACATGATTACCACCGACTGGAAGTACAGAAGTATATGCAATACTTCCTTCATGAAATACTACAAAATCTGTAGTACCCCCACCAATATCAGCTAAAGCCACACCTAATTCTTTTTCATCTTCAGCTAAAACAGATTCACTAGATGCTAATGGCTCTAAAACTATATCTTCTACTTCTAGATCAGCTCTTAAAACACTTTTAACTAAATTTTGAATTGAAGTTGAAGACCCTTTAATAATATGTGTTTCAACTTCTAAACGAACACCTGACATCCCAAGAGGATCTTTTATACCAGGACATCCATCAACTATAAATTCTCTAGCTAAAACATGAATTATTTCTTCTTCAGCAGATAATGGAATTATTTTTGCTGCTTCTAATACTCTCTGTATATCACTATTAGCTATTTCTTTTTCTTCTCCAGTAACTGCCACTACACCATGGCTATTTACAGAAGAAATATGCGACCCTGCTATACCTACAAAAACAGACTCTATATCCACTCCTGCCATTCTCTCAGCTTTTTTAATAGCTGAATCTATAGCTCTACTAGTTTTATCAATATCAACTACTATACCTTTTCTTAGGCCATTTGAAGGAGAGAGGCCAATCCCAATAATATCAATCTTACCCTCTGAAGTAACCTCAGCTACTATAGCACATATTTTTGTTGTACCTATATCTAAACCTGTAATAATCCTTTTATTTTTCAAACAAATACTACCTCCTCTCCTAAAACATTAATACTAAAAACGACTTTATTTATAATTTTTTTTTAATAAACGTACTCTTATAATTAATTTCAACATAAAAACTAATTTTCCTTTTTTATAATAAAATTTTAATTATATATAAGTAAATTAAGAAAATACTACTATAATTATTACTTATCAAATTATTACTTATAAACTGGTTTTTCAGGATACTTCAAATTAAGATAGTCAATATTAATATTTTCTTCATTTGTTTTTTCTATTACTGCTTCTAAAATACTCATTTTTTTATTCAAGTTATCAAAATTACCTAAAAAAATTTCTATGTCATTTGAAGTTTCCATAAGAATTTCATCAGTTGAATTACTTTCATCATAATTATATTCTATCAAATTAATCTTAGTTAATAAAGTATAATTTACTTTATTTAAGCTATTAATTATATTTTCTAATTTATTAGTATATATAATTTTATCTTTCTTAAATGAATAACCTAAGCCCTCTATTAAAGGTACTTTTGATTTTAATTTATTTTTGTTATTTTCCAGTATATAACCCTCTTTATCTATTACAAAAGTAATTCCATCATTAACAATTTTTGCTAATGCTTTTCTTTCCTCTATACGGATTTCTAATTTATTTGGATACTTTTTAACAACATTTATATTTTTTATATAATTTTCTTGTTCTTTTAATCTTTTTTCTACACTAGACTTGTCCAAAAATAAAATATTATTATTTTCATAATCATTTAAATATTTGTCTAATTCCTCTTCTTTTAAAACATTATTCCCTTGAATCGAAAAAGTTCTGACTTGAAAAAAAGGAGAGTTAATAAATGAAAATATTGCTCCAATTAATAGGAAAATTACTAAAAATAATAAATATTTTTTTTTCAACAATACCCCTCCTAATCAAGCCATTTCAGATTTTCTTTTCATTTTTTCAATTAAGTTTTCACCACTTTTATAAATATCTCCTGCTCCAATAGTTATTACTAAATCTTTCGATTTAATTATATCACTTAAATACTTTGGAATATCATTAACATTTTCAATGTAATCAACATTAAAATTATATATTTTTGCACATTTTGCAGCCATATTTTTTGCTAAATTTTTGTCTTCTTTATTTTTTATAGTTTCATCAGCACTATAAACATCACTTATGATTAAATGATCTGAATTGATAAAAGAATTACAAAACTCATCAAATAAATATTTAGTCCTACTATACCTATGTGGCTGAAATACTGTAATTATTCGATTATAACCAGTATTTTTAGCAGCTTTTAAAGTTTCTTTTATTTCAGTTGGGTGATGAGCATAATCATCTACAACTAAAATGTCTCTAATTAAACCTTTTTTCTCAAATCTTCTTTTTACCCCAGTAAAACTCTCAATACCTCTTTTAATTTCTGAAAAACTCATTCCTTCATATAAACCTACTGAAACAGCAGCTAAAGAATTTAGTATATTATATTTTCCTGGAATTTGTAATGATATTTCTCCAATTTTATTATTATTATATTCTACATCAAAGACACTACCAAAGGGAAGAATTTCTATATTACTTGCCCTTATATTTCCATAATTAAAACCATAAGATAATAAATTTTCATTATCTAAATCACATAAATCTCTAATTTGTTTATCTTCAGCACAAACTATTGATTTTTTATCATCTTCTTCTGCCCTTATAAATTTTTTGAAATTATTTAAAAGCTTTTCTTTGCTATCATAATAATTAATATGGTCTAATTCAATATTTGTTACAACAGATATATAAGGATCAAAGTATAAAAAAGAACCATCACTTTCATCTGCTTCAGTAACAAAATAATCTCCTTTACCTAAATAAACATTGCCAT
Organism: Bacillota bacterium; assembly: GCA_051744825.1. Classification (GTDB taxonomy): domain Bacteria; phylum Bacillota; class Halanaerobiia; order Halanaerobiales; family DATFIM01; genus DATFIM01. The sequence goes on from JBNJDL010000035.1 coordinate 13,340, forward strand.
TAATACTATCTAAATCTCCTCCAACCATAATAGTAGGATTCAAAGTAGCATTTTTAAGCATTGTAGAAATTAAAGCAGTAGTAGTTGTTTTTCCATGAGTACCTGATATTGCAATTCCTTTTTTATCTTTCATCAAATCTGCAATCATTTCAGCTCTTTTTAATATTTTCAAATTCAGTTTTTTAGCTTTTTTATATTCTACATTTTTCTTTTTTATTGCATTTGAAATAACAACTATATCTATTTTTTTCTTTATATTGCTTTCATTATGGCCAATATTTACATTAATTCCTATTTTTTTTAGTTCCTGAACTCTCTTAGAATCTTTTATATCTGAGCCACTTACTTTATAACCCTTTTCTTTTAAAATTTTAGCAATCCCACTCATTGATACTCCACCTATACCTATTAGGTAGATATTTTTTTTAGCCATATTACTCACTCCTCCAAAGATAATAACTAATATATTATATTATATTTTTATAATTTAGTTATGCTGTTATTTTACGATATTTTCAATTTCTTTAATTATTTTTTGAGTTGCATTTTTCTCAGCAAGTTTTTTACTATTTAAAGACATCTCTTTTAGTTTTTCTTTATCATAGATTATATCTTTAAATTCTTTTAGCATTAAATCTTCATTTAAATCTTTTTCTTTTATTACCTTAGCTGCCCCTTTATTTTCTAAAATTTTAGCATTATAATATTGATGATTCCCAGTTGCATATGGATATGGTATTAAAATTGCTGCTAAAGCGGAAGCTGTTATTTCTGCTAAACCTGTTGCACCTGCTCTACTAATAACTAAATCAGAAATAGCATAAGCATATTCCATATGTTCTAAATAAGATATTACTTTTATATTTTTATATTTCTCTATATTAATATTATTTTTTTTCAATAGATTTAAATGATTTTTATAATTTTTTTTGCCAGTAAGGTGTATTAGCTGTAAATTCTGATTTTTAGTTAATAATTTATAAATTCCTAATACAGCCTTATTAATACTTAAAGCACCCTGACTACCTCCAAAAATCAATAAAGTTTTTTTAGTTAAGTCAAAATTAAAATAATCAATAGCCTTCTCTTTCTCAATATTAAAAATTTTATCTCT
>JBNJDL010000036.1:0-14452 GCA_051744825.1 Bacillota bacterium
AGATATGAGTCATATGTTTAACGGAGCCAGTATATTTAATCAGAACATGATGTAAGTATACCTATGAACTTTTCTTTATATAATGAAGCTCATTTATATGATGATTATGAAGAAAAAAATAATATCTATAATCGTATGGGTGAAAAAAGCAGAGCTGCAAATTGTATAGCTTGTGGAGAGTGTTTAGATAAATGTCCACAAAATCTACCTATAATTGATCTATTAGAAGATGTTGCAGATTATTTTGAAGTAAAGGAAAGTAAATAATTTTTATTAAAATAAATAAAATTATTTTAACAGTGCTCCTTAATAAGGGGCACTGTTTTATTTAAAACAATAATAGACTTGTTGCCATAACACCCATTCCCGCCATAAACCCATAAATTTCATTATGCTCTTCACCATATTTTCTTGATGCAGGCAAAAGTTCATCTACAGAAATAAAAACCATAATACCAGCTACAAATCCAAAGAGAATCCCAAATAATAGCTCATTAAATATTGCTCTAAAAAGTAAAAATCCTATAACTGCTCCTATTGGTTCTGCGAGACCTGAAGCAAAAGAAATCAAAAAAGCTTTCTTTTTATTTCCAGTAGCATAATAAATTGGAACAGATACTGTTATCCCTTCTGGTATATTATGTATAGCAATAGCAATTGCAATTGAAATCCCTAAAGTAGGATCTTTAAGCGCAGAAGCAAAAGTAGCTAGACCTTCAGGAAAATTGTGAATAATTATAGCAATTGCTGATAATGTTCCCATCCTCATCAAATGAGCTCTATCATCTAAATTGAATTTTTCATTATTTTTTAATTTATCAATTTCTTTTTTTGTATGAGGTTGATGGGGATTCTCATAGTCCGGAATAAATTTGTCTATTACGGCAATCACTACTATCCCTAAGAAAAAGGAAAGAAAGGCTAATAATCTTCCAGGCCCCTCACCTAAGGCCAAGATTAATGATTCTTCAGATTTCCTCAAAATCTCTACAAAAGAAACATAAATCATTACTCCGGCTGAAAAACCAAGGGCAATTGATAAAAATTTCTTATTTGTTTTTTTAGTAAAAAAAGCAATTAAACTTCCAATACCAGTTGATAAACCTGCCAATAACGTTAATAAAAACGCAAAATAGACATTCCCCATTAAGTCCTCTCCTTTTTTCTAAATAAAGAACCAGAGAATAAAGAGTAATAACATTAAGAAGTTTAAAAATAACATCTTTTTTCGATTTCTCTCATTATTAATCATTGTATATAGGTCATCTACAGTTTCTAATCTTGATTCAATTAATTTTTTCCAGCGTGGTATTTCAAAAGAACTACTTGCTAAATAATAAATTTTTGCCATATACCATTTACCAAAAAACTTTTCAAAGTTATCCATCATATCAGTAATCTTCTCAAATTCTACTCTCATTTTTGTAATATTAGTTATAGTTTTAGATATTGGATTAAAAAATTCTATTCCTTTACTTAACTTTTTTTTGCTTAAATCTAAATACTCACTTAGATAATTGTCTATATAAGCGTCATAAGAACGTAATTTAACAAATTGAATATTGGCAAGTTCTATAATATATAATAAGTCTTTATAATTACCTTCATTAGATATTGCTAAACTACCATTCCAATGAATTATACTATAATCTTCTTTAAAAAATCTTGTATTATATTTTAAAACATTTTCAATTTGTTCTTCACTATAATTTCCACTAGTACTAATACCGACTAAAAGTTTAGCTACTTCTTCTCTATTATTTTCCACTACTTCTTTAACATCATTATAATCTGTATTTGAAATACAATATACAGGATATAAATTAGTGAAATTATTTTTTGAGTAATATTTCTTTTTCAATTTAGTTGAAAACTGTTGATAAAAAAGCTGATAATTTTTATCAAAAATTTCTTCAATTTTTTTGATTTCTGCACTATTTTGATAAAAGTTATTTAATTCGTTAATATTTTCTACTTCAGGCTTTATATTAACTTTAAAAGATATTGCTCCATAACTATAAATTTTGACGATGACATCAACTCTTTCTTTTTCATTTAGCTTTTTTTCTAAAGTAAAGGAAATTGGTTCTGGATATTGAATATATTCAGGATCTCCTTTTTTAGAATCAATTTGGAATCTTTCTAAATTAGCTGATTCTAAATCCATTTTATTCACATTTTCAATGATTTCACTTCTAGTCAAAGGGCCAGCTAAATCATAAAATTTAAAAAGATTGAGAGAAATCTCCATTTTCTCACTCCTATTTTATAGTATTAATAATTTTGCTTTTCGTGAAATTATTTTGTTAACATTATATAATAGTAAAAAACAGATAACAAACAATCATTATTTTAGATTTATATAAAAAATTTTAAATTAATTCAATAAAAAATAAAGGTTTTAAGCTTTTTTCGTATAATATTATAAGATACATATTAATAAAATAAATTATATATTTATTTTGGAGAAAGGAGAACTTATATGCAAAAATACAGTTATCTTTCTTTTTTTAAGAAATATAAAGGAAGATATATACTTGGAGTTATTTGGTTAATTATTGTAGATGGATTGCAATTAGTCATTCCTAGATTACTAGGAAATATTACAGATAAAATTAAATATGATTTATTAGACACCCCTGGGCTTATAAAATATGCTGGGCTTATTCTCCTTCTTGCCTTAGGAACTGCTATATTTCGCTTTCTTTGGAGATATTTTATTTTTGGCACAGGTCGCCTTATAGAAAAAAATATTCGTGAAGATTTTTATAACAAATTACAGTCTCTATCAACAAGATATTTTAATGACCACAAAACAGGTGACCTTATGGCTCATGCTACTAATGATATCAATGCAGTAAGAATGGCTATGGGTCCTGGGATTGTTATGATAGCTGATGCTGTTTTTCTAACTACAGCTACTATTGGAATTTTAATTTTTACAATTGATATTAGATTAACTCTTTTAGCACTTATCCCCTTACCTTTTTTATCCTTAATGGCTGTAAAATTCGGTAAAATAATACATAGTAAGTATAAAAAAGTGCAGGAATCATTTTCTAATATGTCTGATAAGGCTCAAGAGAACTTTGCAGGAATTAGAGTAGTGAAAGCTTTTGCTCAGGAAAAAGAAGAAATAAATAAATTTGCAGAATCAAATAGAGAAAATTATGATAAAAATGTAGATATGTTCAAATATTCTTCTCTTTTTCATCCCTTAGTACAATTTATATCTGCCTTAAGTTTTTTGATTGTTATTTGGTATGGAGGGGTATTAGTAATTAGAGGAACAATATCTCTAGGAGACTTTGTAGCTTTTAATAGTTATTTAGGTATGTTAACCTGGCCTATGATGGCCTTAGGTCTCGTAATTAATCACTTACAAAGAGGGCAGGCTTCTTTAGACAGATTAAATGTTGTTTTTAATGAAAAAGAAGATATTTATGATCAAGATATTGATGAAAGTATTGAAGATATAAAAGGAAAAATTGAAATAAAGGACCTCAATTTTAAATACAGCGATAGTGAAGAATATTCACTAAAAAATATTAATATAAAAATCAATGCTGGTGAAACAGCAGCTTTTATAGGAAGAACAGGCTCAGGCAAATCTACTTTAGTTAATTTATTACTCCGCCTTTATAATGTGGAAAATGGAAAAATCTTAATTGATGGTCATGATATAAATGATATACCTTTAAAAGTATTAAGAGAAAATATAGGTTATGTACCTCAAGACAACTTCCTTTTTTCTAATACTATAAATAAAAATATTTCCTTTGCTGACCCAAAACAAATGAGTCAAGAAGAAATAATCAAAGCTTCTAAAGATGCTCAAGTTTATGAAAATATAATAGAATTTCCAGATAAATTCAAAAGTTTATTAGGTGAAAGAGGTTCAAATGTTTCTGGAGGTCAAAAACAAAGAATTTCTATTGCCAGAGCTCTAATTAAAAATCCTAAAATATTAATTTTAGATGATAGTCTCTCGGCAGTTGATACACAAACTGAAGAAAGAATTTTAGAAAGTTTAGAAGAAATTATGAAAGGCAAAACCAGCATTTTAATATCTCATAGAATTTCAACCATTAAAAATGCTGACAAAATTTTTGTTTTTGATGAAGGTGAGCTCATAGAAAAAGGAAAACACGAAGAATTACTTGAAAATGAAAAATTATATTATGAATTATATCAAAAACAACAATTAGAAGAAAAAATCGCCAATAGTTAGGAGGAAGCTTGATGAGAGAAGATTTTCGCGAAGAAAAGAAAATAGAAAATGCCTATGATTCAAAATTGATGAAAAGGCTTTTAAAATATAGTAAGCCATTTTGGAAAATTTTATTATTATGTATCTTCCTTTTGTTGATTGTAACTGGAGTACAATTAGCTAGGCCCTATATCATCAAAATTGCTATTGATGACCATATAAATGCCCTTGATACACCAATGGTAGCCTTTGATATTGGAGAAAGTCCTATTGAAGATAGAGGAACGGTTTTTAGAAATAAAGTTTATATTAGGGAAAACAGGCTTGATGAAGAATTTGAATCTCAACCTCGTTATCAGATTGTAAATCACGATGTTGAACATTATTTAATTGAAGGTACTATAGATAATGGTGTAGAATATGAAGTTGAAAAAAAAGAAAATAGTGCTACTATCACCACTGAAAATGGCCGAGTTTTCACTGGGCCAAAATTAAATTCTCAAGAATTAGTGGATTTCAGAGAACAAGATATTAGTGCCCTAGCTAAACTTTCATTACTTTTTTTAGGTCTTATTTTAACTGGTTTAATAGTTAATTATATCCAAACTTATTTATTACGTAAAACAAGTCAAAGAATAATATATAATCTCAGACAGGATGTATTTTCTCATTTGCAAAAAATGTCTTTAGCTTATTTTGACAAAAATCCTGTAGGAAGACTAGTAACAAGGGTTACAAATGATACAGAGAGAATAAAAGATATGTATATTAATGTTTTAGTAACTGTTTTTAAAGACTTCTTTTTACTAATCGGTATCCTGGCCATAATGATTAGTTTAAATATAAAATTAGCCCTTATAACCCTTGCTATGATGCCCTTAGTATTTTTAGCAGCCTTTGTTTTTAGAAAATATGTAAGAGAAGCTTATCGAGAAGTAAGAACTAAACTTGCAAAGATAAATTCTACTTTATCAGAAAATATTTCTGGAATGAAGATTATCCAAATTTTTAATCAACAAAAAAGAAAATTCAAAGAATTCGTTGACATTAATAACGAATATTACCAGGCTGCAATGAAACAAATTAAAATCTTTGCAGTCTTTAGACCAACAATGGGTTTTCTCTACTCTCTAACCTTAGCAATTATTATCTGGAATGGTGGTAATCAAGTTTTAGAAGGAATAATTCAATTTGGAGTATTATATGCTTTTATTGATTATATTAAAAAATTCTTCCAACCAATAAATGATTTATCAGAAAAATATAATATACTACAATCTGCAATGGCAGCTTCTGAAAGAATTTTTGAAATCTTAGATACTGAAGTTGATATTAAAAATCCAGAAGCTCCTGTTAAACTTCCAGAAAAAATTGAGGGCAAAGTAGAGTTTAAGGATGTAAGTTTTGCCTATGAAGAAGATGAATGGGTATTAAAAGATATTAATTTAAAAATCAACCCTGGAGAAACTGTAGCTTTAGTTGGTGCTACAGGAGCAGGAAAATCATCAGTTATTAAACTTATTAGTAGATTTTATGATATTCAGAAAGGTGAAATACTTATTGATGATATTAATATCAAAAACATTAAAAAGAAAGAATTAAGGAGAAAAATAGGCGTTGTTTTACAGGATGTTTTCTTATTTACTGGTGATATGAAATCAAATATTAGATTAAATGCAAACTGGATTCCTGATAAAAAAATAATTGAATCTGCTAAATATGTTAATGCTCATAAATTCATTAGTAAATTACCAAAAACTTATAAACATAAAGTAAAAGAAAGAGGAGCTACTTTATCAGCAGGGCAAAGACAGCTATTAGCCTTTGCTAGGGCCTTAGCCTTTGACCCTGATATTTTGGTCCTTGATGAAGCAACTTCCAATATAGATACAGAAACTGAAGTTTTAATTCAAGATGCTTTAGAAAAATTAACTAGAGATAGAACTACTATAGTTATTGCTCACCGTCTCTCTACAATTCAACATGCTGATAAAATTGTAGTAATGCACAAAGGTGAAATTAGAGAAGTAGGTGATCATCAAGAACTTCTTGATAAAGGTGGAATTTATTATGACCTCTATCAATTACAATATAAAGATCAATTATTAAATAATGATGAAAATCTTGAAAAAAGTTCTTAAACTTAAAACTCCTGGTTAAATGACATTAATCAATTCATTTTAACCAGGAGATTTTTTTAATCTTCTTTTTTTAGTTTTTCCCACATAGTTTTAGCTTTTTTTAAATCATCTTCATCAGCTTTTTCCTTATATCTTACCTTATTATAGATTGTAGTTAATTTTTTTGCTTCTTTTTTATTTTTAGTTAAATAAGAACTTTTTAAAAGTGAATGCAAATAATCATTAGGAGTATTTGAATAATGATAAGCCTTATAGCTATTATAATAAATCAAAAAATTGTAATAAATTTTTCTAATTAACTCTCTTGTGGAGTTTTCATTATAATTTTTTTTCTTTTTTCTAAAATTATTTTTTATATTATTAATAAAGCTATTAAAATCATTTTTTAATTTATCATAACTAAAAATTGATTCCCTCTCTTCAACTACACCTTCTTCATTCTCTCTTTTATTTTCTTTTAATAATTTTGTGGCTAAATAAAAAAGAATAATTCCTAAAAGAATATAAAATAACCATACCCCAATTTCTGGATGAGAGGCACTACCCTCTTGAATATGTTCCAAATCCATTTCCATTTCAGAACCTTGCATATTTTCTAAAGGATCTTTTCCACTAGCTCCAAATTTATTAATTAAAAAGCTAAGAAAATTATAAATAGGAGTAATGAGCCAGATTAGAGGATAAATTATAAAAATTATTATATCTATAAATTTATAATATAAATTTAATAAATCTTGAGAATAACTTGCAACAAAATTTGATGTTCCTGGTACTAAAAAGGAAATAAAAATTGAAATCAAAAAAATAATTGATATTAAATAAAGTATTAATTTAAATTTAGCTTTAGAATTTGAATTTTCATAATTAAAAAAGACACTTAATGCTATACCACTCAAAAAGATTAAAATTATATTTAAATAATTTATTGAAAAGCCATAGTTATTGCTAAAAATTATTGTTATTAAAAGAAAAATAAAAGCTAAAGCAAAATCTCTATTAAAATTTTCTCCTCCAAAATACATTTCAAATCTAAAAGCACTTATTATTGCAATTAGAGAATAAAATGCAAAATAATTAAATTGCCAGGGAAAAGTAAATATAATAAGAAAATCTATTGCTATAAATATTATTAAATAAAAGAAGCGAATTTTATTTTCTCTTATTTTTGATAGCCTTTTAGCTAAAATAGCAAAAATTAATACTAACACTATAAAATAACTTTGTTGAAAAAAATTTAAATAATCAATTTTCATTTTGTAAAAGAAATTAAACCAGGGTTTAAATAAAAAGAAAAGTCCAAATGAAAAAATAATTGCTGCAAATAAATAATTATACCAATCCCATTTTTTTGATTTCATCCCAGTCTTCCTCCTCATTTACCTTGTATATTTTTACTCCCTGTAATTTTTCCAACCTCTTATCTCCTTCTCCAATTATAATTAGACTGAGATTATATTTTTTTCGATATTGATTTAATACTTTTATTATTTCTTCATTAACAATAGCCAAAACAACTATTATTGTGGAACCTGCCTTAATAGTCTTTTTCTTTTTGAATAAAATTTCAGCAAAAATACTTTTATCTGCCTCTTGTAACATTGCTAAACTAGAAAGTAATTTTTCTTTATGAATACTACCTTTAGCTGCCTTTATATCTAAAAAAGAGGAACTCTTTTTTAAACGCCCATCAGAATAAATCCCAACTTGATATCCATTATCAATGGCATAATTCACAATAGATGCAGCATAAATAATTAATAATTCTAATTTGTTTTTATTTATACCTAACCACCATTCTTTTATAGTTAAAGTACTCAAAAATATATGAATTTCTTTGTCATAAGATGGTTTATATATATTTGATTCTAAACTAGCATGTCGAGCAGTTGCTTTCCAATTTATTTTTTTAATACTATCAGTACTTTCATAAGGCCTAACACCTACACTGTTTAAAGGATCTTTATGGATCCAACCTTCTGCTGCTGTAGTACCAAAGATATGTTTCAAATCTACATCTAAATTTTTTGCATCTAATATTTTAGGATAAACAATTAATTCAGCATAGTTTTGATCTCTATACTGATTTTTATAAAGTCCAAATATACCAGAATAGAATATATTTCCTTTTCCAAAACTATAATATCCTCTTTTTTCAGGAATAATATCATAACTTCTTTTTATTTTTTCATACCATCTTAAAGAAAAAACATCTTGAAAAATATTAAAATTATTACCTGGTACTTTCTCTTCAAAATTTTGATTAATAAATTTAATACCTTTACTTACCCTGTCTTTAACTACAATACCTAAAACAGGCATAATTTTATTATTTTCCACTTCTACTTTATAATTTAACTTTTCACCAATAACAACATGCTTTCTATTTAAATTTCTTTTTACATTAAATTTTGTAAAAATTTCTTTATTCCAAAACCTGGCTAAATATATTAAAAGTATAAAAATTATTGATGAAAAAAAGAGAAGATAATGACGGGCAAAAATACTTACTAATCCTATAATAGCAAGAATAATTAAGAATAAATCATCAAGCTCCCTCATTTACAACACCTTCTACAGGAACTTCAATATTATTTAGTGTATTTCGAATTATTTCTTTTTTACTTATACCCTGTAATTCACTTTCATCACTTAATATAATTCTATGTTCTACTACATATGGATAAAGATATTTTATATCATCTGGTAAAACATAATCTCTGTTTTTTAGATAGGCATAAGCTAAACTGGCATTCATTAAAGCTATAGACCCTCTTGGACTTACTCCAAGTTTTAAATTTTTATTTTTTCTAGTATAATTATTTAAAGAAACAATATAATCTTTTAAATCATCACTTATTTTTACTTCTTTCACCTCTTCTCTTAAAGATATAATTTCCTCCTTATTTAAAACGGCATCAAGGCTTTCTATAGGATCATTTTTTTTAAAGCGATTTAAAATTAAGTTTTCTTCATCTTTATCTGGATAGCCTATTTTAATTTTCATTAAAAATCTGTCTAATTGAGCTTCAGGTAAAGGAAAGGTTCCTTCTAATTCCACCGGGTTTTGAGTGGCTATTACCATAAAAGGCTCCTCGATTTTAAAAAGATTTCCCTCTACTGTTAATTGCCTTTCCTCCATAGCTTCTAAAAGACTGGCTTGAGTACGTGGTACTGCTCTATTAATTTCATCAGCTAAAACAATATTACTAAGTATTGGTCCTTTGCGAAAGATAAATTCACTTTTCTTTTGATTATAAAAATAAATTCCAGTAATATCTGATGGCTGTAAGTCAGGAGTAAATTGAATTCTTTTAAAATCACTGTTAATAGAACGAGCAAGAGTATTTGCTAATTTTGTTTTCCCCATTCCTGGAACATCATCAATTAAAATATGGCCATTAGCTAAAAGAGTAGTTAAAAGTAATTCAACAACCTCATCTTTTCCTACAATAACTTTAGCTATATTATTTTTAATTTTCTCTATATTTTCTCTACTCATATTTTCATCCTTTCTTATTAAAATATAAAGCCCCTGTAAAAACAGGGGCTAAAATTTTGATTAATTAGTAGCTTCAAACCCTGCTTTAAAAGCAGTTGTATTTATTTCAATAGTGCTTTCAGGTACATTTTCTTTAATCACTTTTTCAAATAAATCTTTAGAAATATCAATTTCATTTGCTAAAGCTCCAAGTAAAACAGTATTTATTGCTTTTTGTGTTCCAGCCTCTCTAGCTTTACTTAAAGCATCAAGACTAATAACTTTATGACCAGACTTTTCTAATTTATCCATAACTTTTTCAGGATATTTTTCTCTGCCATTTGCTACAGGTAATGGGTCAATTTTTTGAGTATTTGTGATAATAATTCCATCTTCTTTAAGATAATTAAGCCAGCGAAGAGCTTCAAGTTTTTCAAAGGCAAGTAAAATATCTGCCTCTCCCTCTGCTATAATCGGAGAATAAATTTTTTCTCCAAAGCGGACATTGCTGACTACACTACCTCCTCTTTGGGCCATACCATGGACCTCAGATTTTTTTACATCATATCCTTTTTCCATAGCAACTTTAGAAATTACTTCACTTGCTAAAAGTACTCCCTGACCTCCTACACCTGCTAACATTATATTTACTGATTTAGTCATCACTATCACCTACCCTTACAATGGCATCAACTGGACATACCTGAACACAGACCTCACAACCTGTACATAGGTAATCATCTATTACTGTATGCCCATCTCCCTGGGAAATAGCTGGACAACCTATATCAAGGCACTGTCCACAATTAATACACTTATTAGCATCAACTGTAAAAGGCTCTTTTCTTTCTACACTTTTTAAAAGGGCACATTCCCTTCTCGCAACTATTACAGAAATTTCATCTTTTTCTAATTCAGCCTCTATTGTTTCTTTAGTTTCAGAAAGATCATATGGATCTACAACTTCTACACTATTAACACCAAGTGCTTTTGATAACTCAGCTAAATCAATTTTTACTGTATCTTCTCCCATAAGGGTTTTACCTGTGGTAGGGTTCTCTTGATGACCAGTCATAGCAGTAATTCTATTATCTAAAATTACAATTGTTGAAGCACCCTTATTATATACAATATCTAATAAAGCAGTGATACCGGAGTGCATAAAGGTTGAATCTCCAATTACACCTACTACCTTTGATTTTGCTTTATCACCTAAGGCTAATTCCACACCATGAGCATTACCAATACTTGCTCCCATACAAACTACAGAATCCATTGCTGAAAGTGGTGGTGCAACTCCTAGGGCATAACAACCAATATCTCCAGTTACTGTAACACCTAATTTATTTAAAATATAAAAAACGCCACGATGAGGACAGCCTGCACATAAAGCTGGTGGTCTAGCTGGTAAATCTTCACTTTGCTCTTTACTAATCTTTTCTTCATCTCTATTAGCTAAAAGATTATCTTTTAAAACCTTAGTATTATATTCAAAAGTTAAAGGTAATTTGTCCTTACCAATCACATCTATTCCCATTGCTTTTATTTGATCTTCGAGGAATGGATCTAACTCTTCTATTACATAAAGTTTTTCAACTTCTTTGGCAAAATCTTTTATTTTCTTTTCAGGTAGAGGATAAGTTAAGCCTAATTTTAAAACAGATGCATCAGGGAAAACTTCTTTTGCATAATTATACGCTACTCCACCTGTAATAATACCTACATCTTTATTTTGCCATTCAATTTTATTTAAAGAAGAACTTTCTGCAAATTTTTTGAGTTTATTAATTCTCTTCTCAACTTCTGGGTGTCTTTTTTTAGCATTTGCAGGAACCATAACAAATTTATCAGGATTTTTTTCAAATTCTTCTGGCACCTCTTTTTCTTCTCGCTCTTTTGTTTCTACAACAGTTTTAGCGTGAGAAATTCTAGTAGTAGTTCTTAGCATTACTGGAGTATCAAATTCTTCACTTATATCTAGAGCTTCTCCTACCATTTCTTTGGCTTCTTGACTATCAGCTGGCTCTAGCATTGGAACTTTAGCAAATCTTGCATAGTGACGATTATCCTGCTCATTCTGTGAGCTGTGCATACTAGGATCATCAGCAGTAACTATCACTAATCCCCCTTTTATTCCTGTATAAGAAAGAGTCATAAAAGGATCAGCAGCAACATTAAGACCAACATGTTTCATAGCTACTAAAGATCTTGCTCCAGCAAAAGCTGAGCCTATAGCAACCTCCATAGCTACTTTTTCATTAGGAGACCATTCACAATAAATATCATCTTTATAATCTACTACACTTTCTAAAATCTCAGTACTTGGGGTGCCAGGATAGGCTGTAGCCACCTTAACTCCACTTTCATAAGCACCTCTAGCAATCGCTTCATTTCCTGACAAAAGCTTTTTCATTACATTTTTTCCTCCCTTTTTATTGCTCAGTTCTTCTCCTACTATATCCTCTCTACTTTATTAACCCATTCACTTATATATTCCATAAAAAATCAAAAAATCCTTTAGCACTGAGCTAAAGGATAGAGAAAGGATAGAAAATTTTCACTAAAGCAATGGCATATATCCATTGTCATCATTATATAAAATATTTTCTTTTATTAGTGAAGATAATTTTTTTATTCCAATTTTAATTTCCTGATCACTAACAGCAGCAAAGCTCAATCTCAATTCTGAACTCTTTTTATTATTATGATAAAATAAAGAGGCGGGAAGAAAAGCAACTCCTTTTTTTAAAGCTTTTTTATAAAGCTCTTCACTATCATAATCCTTAGGCAATTTTAACCAGAAATATAATCCACCCTTTACTTCATATTTTAAATCTACAGATTCTGGCATATATTTATCTATGCTTTCTTTCATAATCTCAAATTTTCTTTTAAATAGTTTTCTCATTTTTTTCAGATGTTTTTCCCATAACCCTTCTCTCAAATAAAAATCAAAAGAGCGTTGGGTTATACCTGCACTAGATATATCAGTAGCATGTTTAGCTGCTAACATCTCTGCTAATAGCCTGTCAGGTAATAGAGTATAAGCAAGTCTTAAACCAGGCATAAAAATTTTAGAAAAGCTTTTTATATAAACTACTCTATCATTTTTATCAAGTGATTTTAAAGAAAAGGGTTTATCGTAAGTAAAATATAATTCAGACAAACAGTCATCTTCAATAATCAAAAAGTTATATTTTTCAGCTAAGTCTAATAATGCTTTTTTCTTTTTATCACTCCAGGTAATCCCAGTTGGGTTTTGAAAATTAGTCATAATGTAGACAAAGCGGACTCTACCTTTTTTTAATTTTTCTTCTAATATATTTAAATCCATACCATCTTCTTTTAATTCAACTCCACTAATTTTTGCCTCTCTTGAACGAAAAGCAGATAAAGCTCCCTTATAAGTTGGTGATTCAACTATTACTCTATCACCGAAGTTAAGTAAAATTTTTGCCAATAAATCAATTGCCTGTTGTGCTCCAGATACAATCTGTATATTATCTATTTTACTATTAATATTATTTTTTTCTAAAATACTATTAATTGACTCACGAAGAGGATAATAGCCCTGGCTTTTTTGATAGGTAAAAGCTTCCCCTTTATCTCTGGCCAAAACTTGATTTAAAGAGTATTTAAAATCTTCTACTGGAAATAAGCTAGGTGATGGAGTAGCACTGGCGAAATTTATATTATTATCTAATTCTACCTGTCCATAATCAAGCATTTCTAAAGAATCTTTATTATCCTTATCAATATTTTGATATTTATTTTCTTTAATTTCATTTTTTAATAAATCTGGTGATACAAAACTTCCACTGCCTACTTTTTTATATATAAGCTCATCTCTTTCCAAAAGGTCATAAGCTTTTACTACAGTAGCTGGATTAATATTATTTTCTCTGGCTAATCCTCTAATAGCAGGTAACCTTTTATGGGCTTCTATTTCACCTTTTAATATCTTATCTTTTAATTTTTCATAAAGTTGAGTATAGAGATTTTTTTGGCTTTTTCTTTTTAATTCAAAATTAAAATTCATTTATAACACCTCTTATATCCTCACTTATTAGTATCTACTTAAATTAATAATATTGTATCACTACATTTATTGAAAAACAAGATTATAATTATACACATTTTCTGTGGATAAGTTGTTAATAACTGTTGATAATCTCAACTTTATTGTTAAAAACCACTTGATAAGTATAAATTTTTTAGATATATAGAGCATTTTTGTTAATATAATGTTAACATCTTGTTTATTACTTATAATTCTTGTGGATTATTTTGAATATTTTGTGGATAAACCCTGGTTTTTTCCACAAAATATAAAATATATAATTATTAATTGTTAATAATAAACAAAGTAATCTTTAAATATTTAATTTTTTACAATTGTTTGCTTTTTGTGGAAAACTTTGTGGATAACTATTTATAAAACTAAAAAGCCTATCAAAAATGATAGGCTTTTTAGTTAATCTTAAACTTCTATTTATACTTTACATTAGTAAATATATTTATTTTGTAGGTATAACTATTTCCTGACCAGGATAAATTAAATCAGGGTTTTCAAGGTTATTTACTCTAATAAGCTCTGATATGTTTATATCAAAATTAGAAGCA
>JBNJDL010000037.1:0-13979 GCA_051744825.1 Bacillota bacterium
ATGCCAATCAATAATTGGAGACAGCACAAGTTGTTTAGCTATTTTAGGACTTTGTGATACTTTATCATATTTACTTCTTGAACTAGATTCTGATCTTCTCACTCCATAGTAAGTTAATATTTTATTTTCATTAGCTATTTGTTTAAATAAATTCCCAATTGGTCCTGTCTTAAATATATTACAACACCAACTCATTACTCGGCTAGGGGGACCAAATTTTTCTGCTAATTGATAAAAAGATTTATTAGGCTTATCAACTGATAAAAACGTACGTCTCTTTGAAGGTTTAGAATCATCTTTTAATCTTTGTATATATTCATAGGTATAAGGAAATTCTAAAGTAGTATCTCCAAATATATGTAACATGTTTCTGGCATTTAAAGCTCTTCTCACAAGATCAGATACTACTGTTGAATCCTTACCACCACTGAATGAAACTACTTCCATTCTTTCAGAAAAGAATTCAGAACCATTTTCAATAAAATCAATAGCCTTATTATCAATATTTCTAAAATGTTCATTATTCACTTCAATAAACTTAGAAAAATCTACTTCCTCATTACAATTTTTTATTTTCTCTCTAATTAACTCTTTCTTTTTTTCTAAATTAGCAACATTATATATATTCTTGAGTTTAATATCAGTAGTTTTACCATCAATAACATACCTGCTGCCACTTGCATGCCAAATATTTTCTTCTTTAAAGTCTTTTTCTAATAATACACTAAGGACTATTCTTTCTCCCATAAAAACTGGTCTAATATCTTTTCCTACATAAAGAGTTTCCTCTTTACAGTGAGGACATTCTAATGTTTTAGCAGGTTCAGAATTACTATTCATAAATTTAATATTTGCGTATTTTTTTGCAAATTCTTTTAACTTGTCTATAGCCTGTTCAGATTTTAAATTCACATCAGTTTCATATATTTTATCCTTTATTTCTTTTAAACTTTTATTATTTATCATAGATTTTATATTGCTTTTTAAAGATAAAAACTTATTATAATATTCTTCTCCAAAACCATTATTTAATCCCCATTCAATAACTTCATCTTCAATATCTAAATAAGGGTTTTCTTCAACTGTTTCTTCATTAATTCTTTCGGAATATAAAACTGGAACTTCACAATTTGTACACCAAAACACCCTCATAATTATCACCTATTTCCTTAATTAAATACTTATTTATAAATTCCTGTAATTAAATCATGATATGAATTTTATAATTCAAATGTCTTATTTTATTTTGAAATCAATTTCTTTATTATACTCTTCTTTTTCATTTATATAATAATTTTGATTTACTACAAACTGTCTATAGTCTACAGCATAATTAACGATTTTTTCTAATTGTTCATCTCTAATTTTACCATTTGGAAATAATAACTTAATAAATCCGGAAACTAATTTATTAATTGCTTTTTCATCTCTAATGCTAGCATTTTTTAATTCAATGCTTTTTATTATATAACTATAATTATTTTTTCGTAATCTATTTAAAATCTCACTAAAATAATCTGCTGTAAAACCATAATGCTTAGTCAAACTAACTTCACTATCTTTAATTGGTTTTAATTCCCACCCTGGTACTACTCCATTCAAACGATCTAAAAAAGCATCATGCTTTAATTGTTCATGGAGTAATTGATCTAATAATTCTTCTTCCGCTAACTGACCTTTCGGTAAATTACCAACCATCATAATACCACAATTGCTAGTTTTTTCAACTCCTCCTCGATCAAATTTTCCTGAGGCAAGATATTGATATAATTTATTAATCACGTCTTCATCAATTCCTTTAGTTTTTACTTTATCTATCTCATCAAATAAAATAACATCATATTGTAATAGTAAACCTTCTTGTTTTGTATTTAAATTATAAAATAATTGAGCTGGAGTAACCTTGCTTCCTGAAATAACTCTTGAATAAGAAGATAAATTTTCAAAAGCATAAGTCTTCCCCGTCCCTGGAGACCCAAATTCCATCATAAAAAGATTATTTTCCACCATTGGCAAAAGTCTTGAAATCAAAATCATTTTTTCTCTTTCAGAATAAGCATTATAATTTAATCCAATGGTACTAATTAAAGCATTAATCCATTCTTTCATACTAAAATCAGATCTTACTTCTTTAAAATCATCTAATTCAATATTGGCTAATTGAAAAGGTTTAAACTTGATCAATTCAATTGTTTTTAACTCTGGATTATATTTTACTTCTCCTAACCCCCATAAACCATCGATTAATAATCTGTCATTTTCTCTTAAAATAGTATTGTATACTTGAGCATCATCAACACCCATGCTAGGTATTTTTAAATTGTTTTCTGGCTCATTTTGATTTGTTAAATTAATTTCTACTTTAAACTTATCTATAATCTTCATCCTATAATTAGTTTGTAATTTATGTCTAGCCTTTTCTTTTTCTCTGCTGTCTATTTTGCAATTTTTAATATATTGATCCATCTTTTTAATATTCTCTTCAGTTACACCATCTTGGCAAAAATACCCTAATAAATATTCTGATACATATCGTGGAAAATCTTCAACTTCATTTTCTAAAGCAGCTTTTTTGTCTACTACAGCTGTCCCGAAATTGTCTTTCAATTTTTTCTCCCATTCTTCCATGATATATCCCCCTTATTTAAAACAATTCCCTAGAATTTTGTAATGTTTTATTAATTTTTGTCTTACTACTTTCTTTTATATTTAATATTTTTTTCTCCGTAAAACTCTTTTTATCTCCAGCAAATTCGAAATCAATGATAATTTTTTCTTCAATTTCCCCAGAAGATTTAGGTAACAAATTAACTTTTAATTCATATTTATCATTACTATTTATAAAATTAATTTCTCTAGATATAGAAAAGTAATTGAATTTTAATCTTAAATTTCTTAAGGCATAATCATTATTATTGAATATTACTAGTTTTATAAAAGAACTTTCTTCAGAAACTAAATTAGACTCAACTACTTTTAAGCTTAAACCTTTGAAAGTTATATCCTTTTTTTCTAAAATAGAAAAAGGAATAATAGTTTCATTCATACTTAAGCCACCGTGGGCATAATCTCCTCGAGTTCCTTGAGAATAATATCCATATTTGCTAATTAACCAAAAATAATTTTCTCCATTAATTTCTTCGCATGGTAAATAAAAATCAGACATTTTCTCTCGATCAATAATATACCAATATTCTTTTTCATTCTGCTTCAAATAATTTCTCATTTTATCATACTTATCCTTAATAAATTCATCCCCATATATTTTTAAATAACGGCCATGAGACTTATAATTAAGGTTTTGGTTATTAATATAACTCTTTAGCCCTTTAGATAAACTCTTATAATCCTTATCTTTAATTTTAATACTACCATGATCAGTAGTTACAATTATTTTAGATTGTTCTAAATGATCTTTTGCTTTCATTGCTTCTGCTATATTTTTTATCTGTGTTTTGAATAACGCTTTGATTAATTCTTTATTAATATCTTTAAGTCCGTGAAACATATCATCTGCAGAAGTATATATGAAAGTATATAAATCAGCTTTTTCATTTATTAATTTTTTGAAATCATCTTTTCCCCCTTTAGCAAAAGCTACATTCTCATTTTGAAAATAACTATTTAAGAGCTTTTTTTCATTATCGATGCTATAAGAGATCTTATTATCCATTTTCTTTTGCTGTAAACTATCATACTTCATACCAGCAAACAATGCTCTCCTAGACACATTGGTTACTGATGGGATCAAAGATAAACAAACTTGTTCAGTTTTGCTATTAGAAACAAAACCCTGTTCTTCAAATATCCCATTAATAATCTCCCATATATCCCATCTCATAGCATCAATCACTATTAAAATAACTGATTTTCCCCTATTTAAGATTTGTTTAATTTTATTCAATTTTTGATAACATCCTAGTCTTTCTTTATTGCCCAACAATGAGTTATAATTTTCAAATAGAAATTTTTCATATTCTTTATTAATTGAAATAAAGCTCTCTTCTATTCTTCTTTTTATATTATCTAATTTCAAATCATATCTTTCTGACAGACTTTTAATAATACTAAATATGTTTTTCTCTTCTTCTAAATCATTATTCCACCTTAAATAATCTTCAATATAAAAACTTGCCCAATCCTGAAATTCTCTCAAAATATTTTTGTTTTCTTGTAACTTATATAATAAATCAAATAATCTTCTTATTTGTTCTAAGATTATTTTAAACCCATAATTATTAAACAACGGATTAAACTTTTTTTCAACTTTAGATATTAAAGCTAAATAATATTCTTTAGGCTCTCCTGTTTTTAAATCTTTTAACATATTGAATATCAAATAATCAAATTCATATTCTAAATATCCTGAAATACTCTTTAAATAGTATTCATACTCAAAATCTTCAGAGAAAATATCTATTTTCCCTTCTAAAGTTTCTAATTCATTATTTAATTCTCTAATCCACGTACTCTTTTCTTCATATAAATTATTACAAAATACTTCCAGGTTAGTATAACTATTTAAATCATAGTATTTATCTATCTTGATATCAACTTTATAATCAATTCTAGATAAAACATTTTTAAAATGATACTTTTTGTAATTAGAAAAAATATAACAACTAAGCAAAAAATTTAAATATTCTTTATATTTTTTCTCTTTAATCATTCTTGTAATATCGTTAATAATAAATTCATCAACTTTTAATTTATCTAAAATATTTTCTTTGAATATATTAAATAAATATTTGTTGCGTTGTAATAAATTCAATTTCTCTGGTCTTGAATATAAAAAATTCAAGACCTTTTGTAAAGAGAAATTAGAATTCAAATAGTCTATTTCTAAATAAAACATTAACAAATTAGACTGAAAATTAAATTTATTATCATAAAATTCATTAAATGATGATACATTTTCTATTAACTTATTAGCAAGTAAAAAATCAGCCGAGATATAGCTAGGTAACTGATAATTAAATTCTTCTTCAAAAACCTCAACTGGATCTATAACTTTAATTTGAGATAATTTCCCCATTTCTTCAATATCCAAATATAATCCAAAATAATTTTTGTTTTGAATTATGATATTCAATAAATCAGAAGACATGGATTCTTTATTTTTTTCAATTAAAACCCGTGATTCAGCATAATCTTTATCATTTTTAACAATTACTTCATTACCTTTTAACTTGTTTTCAAAAATACTATATTCATCTTTAATTATTCTAAAAATTGGGGAAATCATTTTATCACTCCTTATTTTCTAACCCTTCATATTTATTTCTTAATTCATCACAAGTTTCTTTAAATATTTTTTCTAATCTTTCAAATGGAAATTCTTTTAATCCATGGGTTTTTATATTAGTTTTTAGCTTATCTATAAATTTTTTCACATCAGCAAAATTATTATTTGGGTTCGGACCATCTTCATCATTTAAATAATCATTAACTATATCCACTATTTTATCTAAATCATTTATGAATTTTTCTTTATTTTTCAAAGGATTACTGTTAATAGATTTCAAAACATATTCCCAATTGCTTTGTAATGAAGGATCCCTCTTTTCAATATATTCGCTAATTTCTTCTCGCATTTCATTCAACTTCTCAATATAGCGAATATAAATGTTTTTGATTTTTTTTATTTTATTTTTGGAAGAACCCTTGATTTTTTTTAGTTTTCTTTCTGTGATTTTAAGATTTTTTAATTCACAACTACATGAAGCTACATTATTTTCTGTAATGTTTAGGCAGTTACATTTATTTACATTAGTAAAATTAGAAATGTGCTGCTCGATATTAGTTATTTCTGAGATTTTAATTTTTTCTAACTTTTTCACTATATCTAAATGTTCATCTTCTAAAATTTCATCCTTAATTTGTTCATATTTATCGTAATACTTATCATGAGCTTCTTTATAAGTCTGATTATATGCTGCTATTAATTTTTTTATTTTACTTTTTAAATCAGATAACAAATTATAATTAAAAGGATTACTCTTATAAGTGTTCCAAATACTATTTATATCTTTCAATCGATCTTTTAATTTAGAATAATCATCTAAAACCGAAATTCTTCTATTTAATTTTTCAATTTTATTTTTTATTTCTGATACTTCAGATTTTTTATTATTAATAAATTTTTTTAAATTAGAAATTAAATCTTCTAATTCTTTTAAATTTGCATCATAATTATCATTTGAAAACACATCATTTAATAAGTTTATTAAATTATCATATAATTTTTCCGGGCTCCTACTATTAATTACTTTTTCAAGATTATTAATTAAATCCTTAATTAATTGGGAATCTAATTGTAAACTTTCTAGGCCACTTTTATAAGTGTCTAACATATCAATAGCTGTTTTTAACTCTTTTCCTAAAACACCAACTACCTTCGTATCTCTCCACTTCCCCCTTGGGTCAAACTTTTCACATTCAGAATTTGGGATGAGATTAGTAAATACCTGCCAAATGCCTTTCACATGTTCCTTTTTTTCTACATCCGTATCAGGTACTTTTTCTAAAATATAATCAGAACTATTAATATTAGCAATATGGTCTTTACCAGGATTAGTAATTACTTGTCCTTCTTTTTTTCGTAATCTGAATTTGCCTAATCCAATAGCTAAAGCAATATAAATTTCAATTAATGGTTCATTTAAACCATATGGAGAAGACATTAATTTGTTAAATTTATCAGCAAGCGAAAGATCTTCCGCAGTAATTATATCCCAAATTTGATATGATTTCTCACTATTTTCGTTTCTAGGTGCTTTGATTTTAACTTTATAATTATCTGGTTGTTCTTCTTTTGTAATTAAATCAAGAGGTTCCATCGTATAAAACACCTGTTTTTGAAAAACTGAAGAGGAATCTTTTGAAATTATTCTTTCGCCAGGAATAATTAAATGATCGATCACTGGATTAGAAGCAGTTCTGGTATTAACATTTTCAGTTTCAATTTCAAAAGGAAATTTATAATAATACCGGTGCAATAAACCTTTGAATAAATCAATATCTCTTTTATATTCTTTTTCTACTATTTCATTATTAAAAACAAACTCAAAATTATTTATTTTACCAAAATTTCGCAACTGCCTATTTTTTACTCTACCCTCTATACTTCTTTTGCGCTTAGCTAATAATTTCCTTAAATCTTCATTTTCTACTATATCTTGATCATTTTCTAATTTTTTAATTGCACCATATTTTTTAAGATCCTTTTCATCAAAATACATTTTTTTAGGTAAAGCTAATGACTTATTAGCAGATAAATCCTTCATTTTTTCTTTATAATTATTTTCTAAAGCATCTAAATGATATTCTTCATTAAATTTGGGAATAACAAAAACAACTTTTCCTTCTTTATTAGTTCTAAAATGTCGATCTAATTTATTATTTCTTAGCTCTGCTACTGAAACGAAGCTACCATCTAATTCACGATCTACAGGAAAAACTCCTTGACTGTAACTTATTTCATAATTTCTTTTTATTTCTATTAAATCACTAAAATCATCTAGTAATTCCTTTAATTGTTGATAAGGATTTACTTCTTGAGATTCTTCTTTTAATTTTTGTTCAATATTAACAGTCTCTCCACTAACAATTAATTCATATTTTTCACCATTAGCAACAACAGGACTTCGCTTATTATTAGCTAAATTATTTATAGCTTCTACAACTTTATTATCATCCTCAATTAAATAAATCCATTTTAAATCATCTACACTAAGCCCTGCTCCTTCAGCAGTAGTAGATAATAAAGAAGCATAACTAACAACTAAAGATTTACTGATTTTTTCTTGTAAATTATTATTAGATATCTGCTTTAGTTGATTATAAGCTTTAACTAAACTTTTATCTTTACGCTTAAAAGATTGAAAGAAATAATCAAAAATATCATCTAATTGAATTAAATTTAATTTATCATTTTTTTCAATAGATTGATTATGATATTTTTCTTTAACAACTTCTTTTAAAAAAGCAAATAGAGTTCTATCTTTCTGAGCAAAATTATCTGCTACTGGTTTAATATATAATAACGCTGCTGGATGTAAGGGATAATAATCTTCTAACGAAATATTATACTTATCTTCTAACTTGGTTATTTTTTCTAAATGATTTTGTCGCAAATCATTAAACTTGGTTTTATTTACCTTAATTGTATTTTTTATTAATTTATTGCCCTGTTCAAAAGCAATTGTATGCTGTTTAAATCTACCTAAAACCTTTTCTATAGCCTCTTGATTAGACAAAGTTTTTTCCAATACATTACTCATATCAACATGTGTAGAAGTTATAAAGGAAATATCTAAACCAGAAGTAGGTGAAGTTAATTGAGCTAAATCTTGAATATTAGATAAGTCAGTATTAATTCTTTTGTCTTCTATGGACGCATCAACATAAGCAGAAAACTCATCTAAAATAATAATTAAATCATCATATCCTTTAGTACTTAAATAATCATCAACATCCCTAATAAACTCATCCAAACTTTTAAAACTTTCTCCTGCATTTAATCCGGCTTCTTTTAATACTGCTTCATATTTTCTTTTAGCATCTCTTTGATGACCTTTTAATCCTGAAACCAAATCTTCGTAATCATAACTTTTATTGAAAAGTACATCTTCTAGTAGTTCTTTTCGTTTCATATGTCCTTTATGTTCTTCTAAATTTTCTAAAAGATTTTGATAATTACTTTTTAATAACACATCATCAAATTCTTTTTCTAATCTTTCAATAACAGACTCTTGAATCACATCACTAAAACGCTTCTCATTTTCATTTTCTCCATTAATTCTAACTACTAAATAATCTTTCTTATCAATTATATTTTTTAATTGATAAGAAAGCTCTGGGAAATCGTTAAACTTATTTAACAACTCTTCAGCCACCTTTTCATCTTTCAATTCTAAAATAATACTTAACATTAAAAGAAAGTATGACTTCCCAGTACCATATTGACCACTAATTATATGAGAACGTAACGTATCTTTATCAAGCGATCCTAATTCTTCACGTTTATCTTCAAATCTAATCATATTAATAGTTTCTAAGATATTTCCAAATAATTCAGCTAAATCTTCAGTCATAATATAATTATTTAATAAATGCTCTTGTGCATTAACATTATCTGCCCATTTTAAATTAATAACTGGTTCAAAACTTTTTAATTCTACTATATTTTTTATTTTCATCAATTACTCCCCCTTTTTATAACATTTGAAATAATGATTGTTCTTAAATTGGTCAACTTTAAAATTAGGCAATTGATGCATATCTTTAAGTTTTTGTTTTAAATTTATATCATTTTTTAATTCTAAAATATTTTCATCACTAAAAGTGCTCTTTGCAATTATTTGTTTTAGATTTATACTTTTTAAATTTGGGATTGAAAGAAGTAAACCTTTTCTAAACTTTTGATTGAAGAAGTTATTCATAAAAGTAACTAATCTATTTACACCTCCATTTTGGTAAGTAGCAATAAATATAGGCTCTAAAGAATCTAATAACAGAAACGAGTCAGAATAAATAAATTTAGATTCTAAATACTTAAAAAAATCGTTACTAGTTAAATACCTAAAACTAATATTTTGTTCTCTAAAGAAATCATTTAAATGTTGCTTAGTAAAATTAATATATGAAAATTCTTTTTCTTTCCCTAAGTTTTTTAATAATGTAGTCTTTCCTACTCCAATATCTCCAACTAATAAAAAATTCTTTATTCTATAAGTGGTATCATTTTTAGCAATACGTTTTAATTTGCTTTCAACTTCTTTTTGTTTCTTAACCAATTCAAACATGTTGTTCAATCTCCTTCAAAATATCATTTTTAGAAATATCAGGATTAACTCTAATTTGATTAAGTCCAGCTACTGTTTCTATTGAAATATAACCATCTTGTCTTAAAGTTTCTAAAATTCCCATTACAGTTTCTTTGTCCAAATAAAAAATTCGTCCAAAATTATAATGTCCTTTAATTATATCTTCTATTTTCATTGCTACCATTCCATCTTGCCATCTATCGTATATTATATAAGCACAAACTATAGGTTCAGGCCAATAAGAATAAACCTCATATTCATTATTTTGTTTTATAACCATACCTAGTTTTCCAAATCCCATATCAGGGTCACTTAAAGTATTCATATTTTGAATTGCAAACTCCTTCATGCGTTCTTCATCCACTTCAGTTTCAAAACTATAATTCGCAATTTTTTTCTTAACTTCAGCTTTAGATATTATATTATCTAAAGAAAAAGCCTTATTATATAAAATATCATTAATTAATTTAGAAAAATAAAAATGTCCCCCATTATCCCAACCTCTAGACAATTTATAAAACAATAAAGAAGCTACATAATCATAGCTGTACCTTATTTCAAGTATAGAACTACCAAATTGAGTTAATTCAAATTCACCATTATTGTAATCAACTAAATCAATAATTCGCATCCAAAACCCAAAGGTGTTTATTTTATTTGGGCCAATAGCTTTTGCTTCCTGTAATTCTTCTTTACTTGTTTTACCCTCTGAAATTAATTTTAATAATGAAATACAATAATCAATATCTAACTTAAAAGTTTGCTCAGAATTTAATTTCTTTTCAGAACTCATTTTTCTCCCCCTTTAAAAATGCTTAATGTATTGAATTATTTTTTTATTCTTCTTCATATATTATTTCAATGTTTTTTTTGTCTAAAATTTGTAATGCTTCAAAATGATCATCAATATTTTCCTGATTATAATCTAAGTCCATTAATTCTTCATATCTTACATAACCATTTTCAATACCTGATTGAAGAATAGAATTGAAATCTTTTTGAGAGGATCCAGAATCCTCAGATAAAATATCTAAAATCTTTTCTAAAGCTTCATCACTCATTATGTTTTTCTTTACCCCCTTTTTCGTAATCAAACAATATTTATCCTCATACTCTTTTTTAGTATGTAATTTCAAGAGTTGAGGCTTATAATATTCTAAGTAAATATAGTCTCCTACTTCGATTTGATTATCTTCTAAAATTTTTCGTATCCCTTCTATTCTTCTATTATTTTGATCTAACTTAACATTATAAACATTATAATCACTATCGAGTATTATAATATTATAATTTAAATCAATTTTTTGAACTACCTTTTTTGATATTTTTAAATAATTTCTATTCAAATATTTCTCTCCAATTTTATGAAAACTAATTAACTTATCATTGTATCCAAGGCAACTCCCTAAATAATAATCAAAAGTCCTATCATTTTCACTTGCCTTTATTCTCCACTGGCTAATATTATGTTTAGAAGAAATTTCATCATTGTTTTCCCATTCTTTCAAAGCAAAATACCCTCTAGAATAACTGAAAATTCGGTTGTCATCATGTAAAAAAGCATAAATAGTATTTTCTTTTACATCTTTATACTCTAGTACTTTATTTTCTATTTCTTCATAATGCATAGGAGCTTTATTATTTTTTAAAACTTTATAATTTAAATCTCTAACATATATATCTTTCTCACACTTCCAATTTTTTAATCCATAAGTACCTTGCTCAACTCTAATGAAGTCATTACTATCAATTAATTTGGAATGTAAATTATGTGGAGAAATATCATTAAATTGCTCATTATATACATTAGAAATTTCTTTATAATGAGATGGCTCATCTAAAACTTCTAAAACCATCTTAATTTTATCTTTAATATAAATTTTATCTTTACTAAAAAGAACCCTATCCTTAAATTTTATAGCTTTATCATTATTCTTAATATAATCTTTCAAAAAAGATTTATGTTTTATTTTGAATTTCCCAAAAAAATCCAACAAGTTATTAAATTTCACAATTCTTTGATCATTAATCAATTCATTCTTTACTCGTTCCCATAAAAAATCTAAATGTTCTTTATCAATATAAATTAAATATTGATTATTAATCATGGTAATTTTAGTGCTTCCTTTTTTACTACATTTATTATAAAAATTAATCAGAAAATTAATATCTACATTGGCAAAGTACTTCTTTTTCAATATGTTATCAGAAAATGTTTTTTTATCTAATACTCTATTTTCTTTAAATACTTTTCTTAAAATATTGAAATGTTTTCTATAAAATTTACTATAATGCGGATGATACAATCTACGCATTAATTTCTTAGCTATTTGACGTATTCTTTCTCTACTTACTTCAAATTTTTCCCCTATTTCTTTTAAAGTTAGTTTTTGATCTTTATCACGAAATAATCTTTTTTTAAATATGTAACGCTCTCTTTCATCAAATTTATTTAAAATTTTATCTAATGACTTTTCAAAATCATCATAAAAGATATCTTTGTTTCTTACATGCAAATTATGATTCCATTTTTGGTATCCTGTCTTCTGAAACAATTGACTTTGGTTTAAATTATTTTTTATATCTCTTAAATCAACATCTTTGTTAAATATATTAGAAAAACAGAATTGAATTTTTCTCAACGACATTGAATTTTTTTCAGCTTTTAATAAATTATTCAATAAATATTTTATAGTATATTTTTCATTTGATCTATCATTCATATGCCGCAATAAAATATGTATTTTTTCTAATCGGTCATTTAAATCAACATTTTCTTTTTTTTCTAATTTATTATTTCTAAAATATACCCCTATATTGCTTAACAGTTGATAAAATAATATATCTTCATCAATTTTAACATTAATTATTTCTTTTATTTTATTTAAAGAAATAGGATTAGCTAATAACTCATTAATATATATATTGATTTTCCCTGTTTTTTTCATTTTACAATTTGAATTGAGTTTATCCCAATTAATATGATTAATGTACAATGATATTATTTCATTTTTCAATACATTTTCCTTACTAATAAATTTTACTTTTTCATTTTTTTTATCAATCTCAAAATGAGAACTATTAGATAATAATTTATATAAATGTTTTCTATTAATCATATTTGTACCTAATATTTCAACAACCATATCTTCAACATTTATCAAAGGAATAATTCTTTTACTAGAAAAACCCTTTTCGAATATACCTAATAATATCCAAGATTTAAGAGCAAATTTCTTTTTAGTCAACCTGTAAAACATTGGATTTTTAATTACGATATCTAAAATTTGATTTTCACTGATATTTGAATCTTTGAAATACACATTAACCAAACTATCAATTTGCACAGCTTTTTTCCTATTATTATAGTATTCATTAAATTTGTTAACAAGCTCAGTAAGATTAATTTTAGGTGTCTCATTTTCTTTTAACCTATCAAATATTTTTTTCTTATTAACCTTAAATATTGGATAATTATTTTCTACAACTTTACAGGTTTTTTCTACTAATTCATCGTACTTCCCCTCAATTATTAAATTTTCAAAAATACTCTCTTCCATATAATTTGTAATTGAATCTTTCAATATAAATTGGTGTGAATTTATTTGTAGTAATCTTTCTTCTTTTTTTAAGTTCTTTTTAAATAGCTCCTTTTTTATTTCTTCCCCCTCTTCTACAAAGCACTTCATTTTTAAGTTATCTACTGAGAAGACATAAATATTTTTAGATTTGCTTTTATCTATCTGTTTTTTTATAAAATTTGATATATCAAATTCCATTTTATTTCCTCCTCAGAAAATAAACATCTTATCAATTAATTAAATCATCGCCTCAATAACTAATAGTTCTACAAATAACAAATTATTCCTGGTTTAATATACATTTTTCTACTCTTTATTTCTTGAGCTGCAGGCAGTTCTTTTTTAAATTGGCTGTATAGATTTTCTTCTCGTCCTGTCAGTGCATTCACTATTTAACCTCCTGGTACTATTCTCTACTAACTTTATCTTTTCTTATAACTAGGCACTAGCCCGTCTTGATTATATTTAAATTTAAAAATCAGCTATTAACACCAATCTATATTATTTTTTCTATAAATTCTACAATATTCCTTTAAAAAAGATAAATTATTAACATAGCAAAAGTTCCCTC
>JBNJDL010000038.1:0-13806 GCA_051744825.1 Bacillota bacterium
GCTTTATAACCTCTTAAAATTCCAATTATCTTTTCCTCTTCTAAAATATCCATAAACTGTCGATTCACCATTTTATCAACCTCACTTAATTATTTGTTAAAAATAAAAGCCTGGATTATAATTCCAGACTTTATATCGACTAAATACAATAATTTTTATATTTAAATTTAAGGATTAAAACCAAAAACTGCTGAAATATTTTTAGAATAATTTAATACTAAACTTTTCAATTTTTTTATTCTTTCTAATGTCATTCTGTTTGCAGGACCTGATATACTAAAAGCAGCTATTATAGCCCCCTTATGATTAAAAATGGGGCCAGAAATACATCTTATATCAGTTTCATGTTCTTCATTATCAATCGAGTAACCTTGCTCTCTAATAATACTTAAATGTTGACGAAACTTTCCTTTCTCTGTGATAGTATTTTGTGTATATTTTTTTAAATTAGTATTTTGTAAAAAATCATCTATATAATTTTGATTAGAAAATGCAATTAGACATTTTCCAAGACCTGTGCAATGAACTGGTGCTCTTTTACCGATACTTGAATACATTCTAATAGTTTTAGGACTCTCAACCTTATCTATATATATCACTTCATAATTATCTAAAATACCCAAATGAATAGTTTCTTTAGTTTCATTTTTCAATTCCTCTAAATATGGTTTTATTTCATTTCTTATATCCGATTTATTTAAGCTTTTACTTCCAATTTCTAATAATTTAATACCTACTGAATACCTATTATTTTTATCTTTTTTTACATACCCTCTATATTCAAGAGTAGAAAGCAAACGATGAACAGTACTTTTATGTAAACCTAAACTATTGCTTATTTCAGTAACCCCAAGACTATTTTCACTTTGTACTAGTTTTTCTAAAATATTTAAAGTTTTATCAACTGATTTAACAAGATTATTAGGTTTTTTGGTGCCAGTCATGAATTTTCCTCCTCTTACTAAGCTTTTAAAATATTGTAATATAAATAAAATAATTTTACAATATTTTATCTAATTTTAATTTACCCTATCTATAAAATTTTATAGATAGGGTAATATATAATTAAAATCAATTTATAGCAGTTTCATACGTAACTTTTGACCTAAAACAACCGCCATCATAACTGCACCAATAACTACTAAACCTTTTGTTATATTTTGAAAATAGTAAGGTACATTTAACATTGTTAAACCATTATTTAACATAGATATCATTAATGCTCCTACAAATGCACCTCTGGCCGAAGGTTCTCCTTCACCAAACATAGTAGTACTAAGAAAAACTACTGCTATTGTATCTAACATATAATCCTGTCCCGCAAGAGGTTGACCAGAATTTAAACGTGCAGTCATAATTACTGCCGCAATGGCAACACCTAAACCTGAAAATAAAAATGTGATCATTCGATGTTTTACTACTTTAATTCCTGCAAATAGTGAAGCAGTTGGATTTCCACCAATAGCATATATTCTTCTACCAAGTTTAGTCTTGTTTAAAATAAAATAAGAAATTAAAAATATAATAAACATAATAATTACTGGTACAGGTATCTCCCAAATATAACCCTGACCTATAAATGTAACAATTTCTGGAGGATTTCTAAAATATATTGGATTACCGTCAGTGATGAGCATTTTTATTCCATAAGCTATTGCCCCTATTGCATAGGTCCCAATAAAATCAGGCAAACCTATAGCAGCAACAAGAGTGCCATTAATAAGACCTATAGATAATCCAACTGCTAAAGCTCCTAAAAAAGCCATCCAAAAATTACCTGTACTAGTTACTATCATAGCAAATATAATATTTACTAGCCCAATAGATTTTCCTACAGACATATCAAAGCCACCTGCAGCCATAACAAAAGTAAAACCAAAAGCTACGATAGTTAACATACTCATCTGTCTTAATAAATTCATCATATTTGTTTTTGACAAAAATCCATCAGTCACCACAGAAAATATAATAAATATTAATACTGTCCCGAGTGGTGTACCATATTTTCTTATGAAATTTTTAAAATCAAATTTTTCCATTATTAATCATCTCCTCCCAGCATTGCTTTCATTATATCTTCTTGTTTAGCTTCATTAGGAATAAACTCCTCTATCACTTTACCATTTCTAATAACAATTATTCTATCTGAAATACTCATCAATTCAGGCAAATAAGAAGATAAGAAAATAATTCCTTTTCCATTATTAGCCATATCATTTATTTCATTATAAATATCTTCTTTTGCTTTAACATCTATACCTTTAGTTACTTCATCAAAAATCCCAACTGAAAAGTCACTAGATAACCATCTTCCTAAAACCACTTTTTGTTGATTACCACCACTTAAATATTTTACTCCCTGTTTGGGACCTTCAGTTTTTATTTTTAATTTATCAATTAATTCCTTCGTAATATTTAATTCTGATTTAAAATTTATGATTCCATTTTTAGCCCATTTATCAAGATAAGCTAAAGTAATATTTTCCTTCACCTGCATATTAGGGATTAATCCTTCTTCCTGTCTTTCTTCGGGAACTAAAGCTAATCCTCTTTTTACTGATTTATAGGGATCAGGAGTATATTTTTCTCCATTTATTTTAAATTTACCCTGCTGAACTTCATCAAGACCAAAAATGGCTTTTGCTATTTCGGTTTTACCAGCTCCCATGACTCCAGCTATTCCTAATATTTCACACTCTTTTACTTTAAAATTAATATCTTTTAACTTGTCTGTTTTTAGATTTTCAACTTGAAATTTTGGTCCTTTTTCTGCTAAATTAACTTTACAAACTCTTTTAAAATTTCCAAAACTTTTGTTTCCAATCATCTTTTGTATTATTTCATCAGACGAAGCTTCTTCTTTTTTTAATGTATCAATTTTATATCCATCTCTAAATACAGTTATTCTATCTGAAATTTGCATTACTTCATCTAAATCATGTGAAACAAAAATTATTCCAATATCTCTTTCTTTTAAATCACTAATAATTTTCAACAATTTATCTCTCTTATCTTCTCCTAAAGCAGTAGTAGGTTCATCAAAAATAACCACTTCTGGTTCATGAACAAGTACTTTACTTATTTGAACAATTCTTTGAGAAGAAGCATCTAATTGATGGACATATTTATCAATATCTATAGAAGCACCTAGCATATCTAAAACTTCTTTAGCTTTTTTTCGCATCTTTCTTTTATCTAAAACATTTAATCCCATAAATTTTTTTTCAAACTCTGTACCTGTAAATATATTTTCAACAACATTAAAAAATGGAACTAAGTTAATTTCTTGATGTACCGTTCTTAATCCTATATTTTTAGATTCCTTTACATTTTCAAAATTCACTTTATTATTTTTGTATTCTAATTCTCCACTACTTGGTCTATGAACACCAGACAATATTTTTATAAATGTTGATTTACCGGCACCATTTTCGCCAACTATTGAATGAATCTCTCCTTTTTTTAAATCAAAATTAATATCATTTAATACCCATACTCCATTAAATTCTTTACCAATATTATTGGTGTTGATTAAAACTTCCTTATTTTGACTTTTAGTAAATTCTTTCTTTTGTATATTGGAAGACATATTCTAACTCCTCCTTTATATAATGGTAAGGGGGTTAACCCCCTTACCATCAATTATCTTTAATTATTCTTCTGGAAATCTTTTTCCCGGTTCAGGAACATTTTCTATTGTGACAAGTTCTCCTGGGACATAGTAATGTCTTTTTGTAACTTCTTCTCCATTTAATATTTTAAATACTTTATCTACTGCTATTTTAGCCATTTCTTCTGGTTTTTGAGCAACAGTAGCTTTAAAAGGACTATCTCCTTCTCTCATTTCTTCATAAGCTTCTGGATCTCCATCTATTCCTACAACTACTATTTCATCTTCATAACCAGCTTCTTTTATTGCTTGAGCTGCGGCAACTCCAGCACCATCAAAAGTAGCAAATACTCCATCAATTTTATCACCCTGAGATTGTAATACTGATTCCATTTTTGATTTTACATCTGGGAAATAATCTGGCCATGCATAAACAAAACCATTTGAGATTTCTACATCTTCATATTCTGTAAGAACTGCATGTAAAATTTGTCTTCTCATTCTTATCATTTGACCTGCAGGATTATATATTTCAACTATATTACCTTCTCCGCCAATTCTTCTCATTAATTCTGAGGCTGCTTTAGCCCCCAATACCCAATTATTTGATTCCACTACAATATCAACAAAGGAAGCATTTCCTGCATCCATAGAAGCAATAATTATTCCTTCT
Organism: Bacillota bacterium; assembly: GCA_051744825.1. Lineage (GTDB taxonomy): Bacteria > Bacillota > Halanaerobiia > Halanaerobiales > DATFIM01 > DATFIM01. The sequence goes on from JBNJDL010000038.1 coordinate 4,284, forward strand.
TCTTTAGCTTGTTTAAGAGCAGGAGCTAGTTGTTTTACATCACCCTCCTGTAAGATAATCGCATCTACACCCTGGGCAATATAATTTTCAATAGCGTTCATTCTTTTTGGCACTTCAGCTGTTACAGTAGGTAATGCTTTTCCACCATTTTCTTCTACAGCATTAATCAAAGCTTCTCTTCCTAATCTGGCAAAGAAATTAGCCTGTCCAAAGTTATTAATTCCTATTTTAAATTGATCATCCTGTGCTGCTGCACTTAGCGACATACTTGTCAAGACAAAGCTTATAGCTAAAACAATTATTCCAAAAGTAACAATTTTGTTTCTCATTAATAATCCCCCTTTTTATAGTTTTAATTTATAACTCTACTTAATTCTCACTACTAACTTAAAACTATTTACCTTATTAATATCGCCCCCCTTTATAAAATTTACTTTATCTTATTAAAAATCTAAGTCCAATTTTACTTTATATGGTATATTCAAAACTTCAGTACCATTTTCTTCAATAAATACATGAACTTGACCATTATCTTTTTCATATTGTTCTAGATGAAACATAGGATTTGCTTTTCTAAGGTCTAATAATAAATCGCCTGTATAATAATCTGGATTATAACTAGAAGCAATAATATTAGATATTATCATCTTATGGTCACCTGTTTTATGAAAATTCTTTACTTTACATTCAAGATGGGCTCGGGCCTCTGTTATACCTGGAGTATCTATATTATCAGATTCAACTTCTTTAAAGTTTAACTCCTCAAATTTATTTACACCTTCTGGATATTCGTAAGATGCTTCAACAACTCTTTGTGCAATTTCCATATCAATCAAATTTACAACAAATTCTTTTGTTCTTTCAATATTTTTTAATGAATCCTGTTTTCTAGGTTCATTTAATAGGGCAAGACTGAACATTGGAGGATCTAAGGAAATAGGTCCTCCCCAGGCAAAAGGAGCAATATTCAAACTATTATCTTCATTTATGGTAGTTACTAAAAATGGAGTTGTCGGTTGTAATAATGTAATACTTTTTTCTATTTCTTCAGGATCAATACTTTTAAAAGTCATTATTATTCTCCCCTTATTTAATGTAATTCTTCGAGAGGAATATAATCAAAATCCTGCCCATATCTTTTTGCAGTAAAGGCTTTTTTACCTTCTGAATTCTCAAAAACCTCTCTTAATCTTGTATGACAAGGAATAGCTACTAGTTCTAATTCTGAATTCTTTTCAATTTCTACACTCATAATTCCACGTGCAGTATCTGGTTCAAGCATACAAATTAAATCAGGAAATACTGATTGTAATTTTCCATCTTTCCAGCAAACCATAGTTTCATTTTTAATTATTAATTCACACTCACTATTTTTATAATTATCAAGACCTTCTAATTTCAATTTTGTAAAGTAAAAACCTTCATCTTCTTCTTCAGTAATTTTAGTTACTTTTCCGTGAAAAATCTTATAACCATCCAAAATTTCTTTGAATTTATTAACTGCATTTTCATTATTTTTTCTGCTTTTTATAATTTCATTTCCTATATTTATAGCTTTTGTAATCGTATTTGGAATAACACTATCTTTTAACTCTTTACCAGTCATTGGGTAATGATTATTAGCTCCTAAACCTCCACCTCTTGTAACTATCCATCTTCCTATTTTATCAGGATAGACTGGATCATCTGTATCTCTTACAACTACAACATTATTATTATGATCGATTAAGGTCATAGGTGTTAAAGAAATATTATGTCCAATAAATGAAGTCATCTGAGTTTCTGGGGCAGCTCTACCTAATGCATCACCATTTACAACAGGAATATCCATTCTAGCTCCAAGAGAAAGAATAGCAGGAGTATTTAAGCCTCCCATTTCAAATGGGACAAGATAATCTATCTTTTCTCCCAATTCTTTTTCCATTTCATGAAATGCTTTTTCTAATTCAAAATTATCTTCCCAGTAAGCTAATAAATTTTCAAAATCCATTTTTTCTAAAGTCTTTACAGACCCCATTATTCCACCACTTACTACAAGAGCATCATCTTCAATATCTTCAGGATCAATAATTTTATATTCTCTACTTTTTTCAAAATCATTTTTCATTATTTTTCGACCCCAGTCAGGGGAACCGCCTCCACCGGTACCTAAAATAGCAGTACCTTCAAGTAAAGGCTCTATATCTTTTTCATTTAATATTCTAACACTCATATTTACCTATTCCCCCTTTTAAGGTAATTTATTTTTTGTCTCAAATTCTTCAGCTACAAAGTCTAAATCTAAGTTTTTTAGAGTTTGTTTAGTTGGCCAGCTTGTATCAATATCCCAACCATGAAGTTTATAATATTTATCAAGCATTTTATCGAGTTCTTTTTTAGTATTAGTTAACACTTCTCCATCTGGTCGGTTTTCAGCTTTTTCATTCATTAAACGCCAGGGTAATCTGTCATCTTCTCTAGTAGCTCCACATCTTACATTATAAGCTTTCTCTAGGGTTACTATTCTTTTACCTGCTTTCATCAGTTCTTCTTTAGAAACTTCTTTATCTAGAGCAGCACTCCACATATCAGCCATAATTTCCGGGGTAACTCCTAACAAAGCAGTGGTAACAAAGGAACACAATCCTAAAGCATCAGATATTGCATATACATCTTCATGCCAGCGGACAATAGGTGCTCTTTTTTTAATTTTTGTGCTGTCAATAAATTCATCTTCTCCAGTAATTTCTTTTATCAATTCTCTAGCTTCTTTACTCATTCCTAATTCAGAAAGAGTTTGAGTGTGTAAATGATCAGGTCCGCGAGGATTAACAGCAAATGCTAACCCATAAGCTTTAGCTGCTCTAGTATCAACTGTTGATTGTTCCAAACCTTTTGCTTCAATTGCCCATTTATATGAGTCCTGACCTATTTTTTCTGCAGCTCTTTTTGCTCCTTCAGCTAATATATCTCCAATGTCTTCTCTAAAAGCTATTTTTTCAACCATTTTAACAATGGCTTCACCATTTCCCCAGCTTAATTCTAAACCACCAGTATCTTCTTTATTTATAACACCTTTTTCAAAACTCTCAATAGCCCATTGAATCACAGCTCCAGTAGAAATAGTATCTAAACCATAAATATTACATAGTTCATTTGCTTTAATAATAGAATCGATATCATTATTTTCTGCACCTTCACCAAAAGCTCCAATTGTTTCTAATTCAGGACCACCTGTATAAGCTTTATATTTATCTGAATCTACTTCAGTATATCGATGACAGCCAATTACACATGAATAACAGGCTGCTGTACGTTTCAACTTACCTTTTTCAGCCATCGCTTCGCCACTAATTTCTTCATGATCTTCAAAATAACATTTTTGAAAATTTTTTGTAGGTCTAGCATACATTTCATTTAAGGGATTTGTACTTGAAGCAGTACCATAATTTGAAAGACCATTATAACCAGAATCATTCATAACATTTTCCTGGGCTTTAAGACTTAGTTCATGAAACCTTTCAGTATTTTCTACTTCAATACCCTGACTGCCTTTGACTACAATAGATTTCAAGTTTTTAGAGCCCATTACTGCTCCTCCGCCTCCACGAGCGGCAGCATTATAAGTTGAAATCATTAAAGCAGAAATCCTGGCTAATTTTTCTCCAGCCTGTCCTATTGTCACAGTTTGTACTTCTTCATTACCTAATTCTTTTCTAATTAGATCATTTGTTTTCCTAACATTTTCTCCCCATAATTTTTCCGCATCTTTAAATTCAACTCCATCATTATCTATATATAGATAGATAGGTTTATCTGCTTTACCATGAATTACTAAATTTCCATATCCAGCAAATTTCAATTCAGCTCCCCAGTGTCCACCACTATTTGATTTAAAATACATATTTGTAGCTGGACTTTTGAAAGTTACTGTTGTTCTACCGGAACTTGGGGCAGTTGTTCCAGTAAAACCACCAACTCCAAAAATAAGTACATTATCTTTACTTAATGGTTCAGTATTTTCATCAGTTAATTCCCATAATAATTTTGCATTTAATCCTCTTGATGGTAAATATTTAATCCATTTTTCAGATGGAACTTCTTCTGTCCAACTAGTTTTATTATTAAGATCCACATGAAGAATCTTACCTAAAAATTCAGTCATTTTAACCCTCCTTCATCAACAGCATTATGAATATATTTTCTTTTTTTCTTCATTACAGCATCATCTATTACAGTAAATTCAAGGGCATCTGCTGGGCATTGTTCAACACATTGAGGATCTCCATCACATAAATCACATTGAAAAGCTACTCCTTTATCTTCATCAAAACTAGCTGCACCAAAAGGACAGGCAAATACACACTGTTTACAACCTATACACAAATCAGAATCAACTACTGAAACCCCATGTTTTGATATTTTAATTGCCCCGGTTGGGCACACATCCTGACAGGGTTTTTCTTCACAATCAACACAATAAGTAGGGATACCGAGTAAATTTTCTTCAAAATGGATTATTCTGATCCTCGATTTTGAATGATTATATTCTTTTTCATGTTCATATGAACATATTAATTCACATCTTTTACATCCTGTACATTTTTGGGGATCACTAACAATTTCTTTTTTACTCATATTGCCCCTCCCTTCTCTTAATTATTATCTAACATATTTAAATAAACATTATAATGTTCCTGAGAAGCTAATTTTTCCTGATTAGCCTTTACTCCATTTTGAATAATTGCTGCCATTTCTATAGATCTTCTTGCAATTTTTTCAGAAGCTTCTACTGCAATCTCTGCAGCATAATTATTATTTTGATATAATTCTTCTAAAGCTTTATTATCCATTTTATTACTTGTCCAACCTGCTGCTCCAATATATGATTCCCACATATCTCCTACTACTGGTATTGACTGCATCATGAGAGCATGATTAATCAAATCAGTAATTGTATGTTCCTGACCAGAGAAAATATGAGCTCCCTGAGTTATAGTTCCAATAGCTTTTAGAAGTTTTGGCAAAGTTTCTTCCTCTTCTTCAAAAGTTGAATCAAAAGTAGCAAAAAAACTATTTCCCAATCTATCTATAAAACATTTTACCTGTCCAGGCATACTCATATGATAAACCGGAACAGAATATAAAATTACATCAGAATCTAACCACATTTTCTTTAATTCTTCAAAATCATCATTATGGACACATTTTCCTTCATTTCTTCCACAATAATCGCATCCCAAACAGGGTTTAAATTCTTTAGCTCTAAAACTATAGATAGTAGTTTCTATATTATAATCTTTCATATTTTCTGCATATTCAATTGCTTTATCTAAAAGAAACCTGCTATTTCCCTTTCTTGGACTACCATTTATGCCTAATACTTTAATTTTATTCATAAATCATCCCCCAGAATTGAATATCTATTATCTCTTATTTATTACTTCATCTAAGGCATTAATTAAAGGAACAAGACTATTTTTAGTTGCTCCAAGATTCATATGCCCAACCCTAATTATTTTATTTCTAAAAACTCCAAGACCATTTGCTACTCTAATATTATATTTTTCATCTAATTCTTTTATTAATTTATCTGAACTAATATCTAAAGGATATTTAATAACAGTAATTGGATTACTGGCACTTTCTTCAGAAGCTAATATTTCTAAATCTAAATCTCTTAGTTCATCCCTAAAATATTTTGCCATCTCCCGATGCCTTTTTATTCTATTATCTAACCCTTCTTCTTTTATATTTTTCAAAGAAGTATTTAATGCTTTTACATTATTTACTGCCATTGTAATTCCATAAGGCTGCCATTCTTTTTGTTCAATAGCAAATTTTCTCATTTCTAGTAAATTCATATACCAGCCTATTGGAGATTCCTTTCTATTTTCAATTGCTTCCCAGCCTTTATCACTAACACTAACTACAGAAAGTCCTGGAGGTGCACCTAAACCTTTTTGCGAAGCTGTAACAGCAAAATCAATATCCCATTCATCCATTTTAAATTCAGTTACTCCAATAGAACAGACAGCATCCACATATAATAATAGGTTATATTTATTTACTACTTCTGAAATTTCTTTTAGTGGATTTGTTACTCCTGTTGAAGTTTCTGTATGAACTACAAATACTGCCTTATATTTTTCGTGATTTTTAGCTAAATGTTCATCAACTTTTTGGGGATCAATTACATCTCCCCAGTCATTTTTTAATTCTTCTACCTGGCCATTATAGCTTTTTACTATTTCAGCATTTCTTTCAGCAAAAAATCCATTACTTAATACTAATATTTTATCATCTTCTTCAATTAAACTACCTATTACAGTTTCAATTGCTGCATGCCCAGAACCTACCTGAATAAATGTACGATTTGTAGTATTTAATATATCTTTTATCATATCTATAGTTTCATGATAAAAATTAGTCCATTCTGCACCATAATGAGCCACCATTGGTGTGCTCATTTCTGCTAATACATTATCTTCTAATTCAATTGGACCTGGAAGCATTAATAATCTTTTCCCCATTTTTTTACCCATTGTCATTCCTCCTTATAATTTTGTTAATTATTTATTTTTTTAATTTTCTTATAAAATTTAGAATTATTTAAATCAGTTAAGAATTCATTTAAGGGTTCTAATTTATTGATATTTATTTTATTTCTTATTATACTTCTTATTAGACCTCCTTCCTTTAAATCACCAATAAATATAGCACCCACAATTTTATTTTCTTTTATTATGAATTTTTTAAAATAATCTTTTTTATCGATAGTAATCACCTGATATTTATCGTTATCTGGAGGTTGAGTTATTCCAGTCGTACCTATCTCTAAACCATAGAGATCAATAACATTCATAGTTAAACTACCCTTATACTTTTTCTTATTTCCCAAAATATTATATGCTGCAATTTTTCCCTGCTCTACAGCTACAGGCCAGGTACCTGACACTGTTTTTTCATTATTTACAATATCATAACTTTGGGCAACATCTCCTGCTGCATAAATATTTTCTAAATTAGTCTGCATATAATCATCCACTAAAATGCCATCATCTGTTTTTATATTAGTATTTTTAACTAACTCTTTATTAGGTACTACCCCTTTACCAATAATCACCATATCAGCTGATAATCTTTTGTTTGACTTTAGTAATACTTCTTTTACTTCATTATCACCTATGATTTTTTTGACCCGACTTCCTTTTAATATATTGTAATCATTTTTCTCTAAATGCTCTGCCACAATTTTTGAACTATCATTATCTAAAAGTTGAGATAAAACTTTGTTTGACCCAATAATTAAAGTTATCTCAATACCCTGTTTTGTTAAAGCTGAAGCTGTTTTTAAACTAACTAATCCACCTCCCAAAATAACTGCTTTTTTAGATTTTTTAGCTTTATCACGAATTTTTAACGCATCTTTCTTTTTTCTTACTGTAAACACACCATTTTTATTTATCCCTTCAATATCAGGTAGATAAGGATTTGCTCCAGTAGCAATTAATAATTTATCATAATTTATAGTTTCCTCATTATTTAAATATACTTTCTTGTCATCAGGATCTATATCAACTGCCTTATTCCCGAATTTTCTATTAATTTTATTATTTATATAAAAACTTTCATCTTTAAAATTCATTCCATTTTTATCTACTTTATCACCTATATAATAAGTAGTTAATATTGGTGAATAAGCATTTTCTTTTTCATCACTCACCATTGTTATTTTGGCCTGTTTATTATACTTTCTAATAATTTCTACAGCATTAATTGCTGCTGCACTATTACCTATAATTACAATATGAATAACTATCCCCCCTTTTTTTATCCTCCCAGAGATGGAGGAAAAAATACAATTTTATCATTTTTAGCTATTTTAGTTTTTAATCCTGAATCAAACCTTATTCTTTTACCATTTTTTAAAATAATAATATCTTCATTTAATTTTCCATCATTTATAAATTTATTTAAAAGGTTATTATCATTTTCTCCAACTAAATATTTAATTAAATTTTCTATATTCTTTATATTATCTTTATTAACTTCTTTTTTTCCATAACCCATTACCTTTTTCAGTTCACCATAAAACTTTACTTCCATTTTTTTACTCCTCTTTTGGTTTTTAACGTATAATTTCTTCTTTTTCACCAAAAAATTCATCTAATTCTTCTTGAGTAGGTAATCCCTCAACATCACCTTTAACAGTTAAAGCAAAAGCTCCTACTGCATTTCCTAACTTAACTGATTTATGATATGAATAGCCTCTAAGTAATCCTGAAATAAAACCTGCAGCAAAGCCATCTCCAGCACCTATTGTATCAATTATTTTATCTGGAGAATATGAATCAACTTGTGTAAAATTATCCTTTTCAGTTGCAAAAATTGCTCCTTTTTCCCCCATTTTCATTACAACAACCTCTGGGTTGTATTCTAAAAATTCATTAATTAGTTCTTTTTCATTTTCTTTTTCAAAAATTTTTTTAGCTTCTTCAAAACCAGGTAAAATAATATCTGCTTTTTTACAAATATTAATCATTTCTTTTCTCATTAAATTTTTATTATTCCATAATTTTAATCGTATATTTGGATCAAAAGATATTTTTAAATCATTAGCTTTTGCAATATCGATAGCTTTATACACTGTTTTTCTACATGATTTACTCAAAGCAGGAGTTATTCCTGAAAGATGTAATATTTTTGCATGTTTAAGATATGATTCATCTAGATCAGCTGGTTGCATATGACTGGCAGCAGAATTATTTCTATAATAAAAAACTTTCGTTTCTCCAATGCTCCTTCGTTCTTTGACCATTAAACCCGTAGGATTTTTATCATCTCTAATTACTTTTGAAACATCAACTCCTTCTCCTCTTATAAAAAATTCTATATAATCTCCAAAACTATCATTTCCCAAACGACTAATCCAACCTGTTTCTATACCAAGTCTTGCTAAGCCTATTGCAAAGTTAGATTCTGCTCCCCCTAAATTTTTGGAAAAATCACTTATATATTTTAATTTTCCCTCACTTTTAGGAGTCATCATTACCATAGTTTCACCTAATGTGACTACATCCAAATAAATCCCCCCCATTCCAAAATTATATAATCATTATTCTCACTGACTATTATAAAAAATATAAACTTATTAATAGTATTATTTTTTGATATGTCATTGTTTTGTATTATGAAACAATGTTTTGTATTATTTCTTATTTTCTTTATTCAATGCAAATTATGAAAACCCTTTTTATAATACAAAATTTTTTGAATATTATAGCATATAAGAAAAATATTAAATTTAAGGTATTTAATCAGTCCTAAAGAGGGGAGATAGGAATTTATCACCTAATAATGAAAATATATTTTTAAATATAAAAAAACCCCTTTTGGATTAGTACAGATTTTAATTTTAATCTGACTGCCATAAAGGGGCCAAAATAGGGAGTATTTATTTGAGTTTTTCCATTAGCTTTCTCACTTTTTCTCTTTCTTTTTCCCAGTCCTCATTTTTAACACTCTCTTTATCAACTAAACC
>JBNJDL010000039.1:0-13535 GCA_051744825.1 Bacillota bacterium
TATAGGGAATTCCCTTTTTAATGATATTATGTCAAATGACTTTTAGAGTTAAAAATTTATTTAAAATCAAAGAAAATAGCTAAATAGCGAATTTTATTAATTATTTGATACATCTATCATTTGACATAATATCATTGTTAAAATCGCATAGAGATGATATAATGAAAAAGGATTCTATTGTCAGAATTATTAATATCTCTGACATTATTTTAGGAAGGTGATTAATTAAAATATGTTTAAATTTATTAAAAACTTATTTAAAGATGCTAATGAAAAGGAATTGGAGAGAATTCAGCCTATTGTTGATCAAATAAATGATTTAGAAAGTGAAATGCAGGAATTAAGTGATAGTGAACTTAAGGCAAAAACTGATGAATTTAGAAAAAGGTTAGATAATGGAGAAGATTTAGATGATCTATTAGTTGAAGCATTTGCAGTAGTTAGAGAAGCTTCTCAAAGAGCTACTGAAGAAGAATTTCGCCACTATGATGTACAGCTTATGGGTGGTGTAGTTTTACATGAAGGTAAAATAGCAGAAATGAAAACTGGTGAAGGTAAGACCTTAGTTGCTACTTTACCTGTTTATTTAAATGCTTTGACAGGAAAAGGTGTCCATGTTGTTACTGTTAATGATTATTTAGCAGAGCGTGATAGTGAGTGGATGGGACAAATTTATGAATTTTTAGGTTTAGATGTAGGCGTAATTAAAAGTGGAATGCCCCCTGAAGAAAGAAAAAAAGCATATGAAGCAGATGTTACCTATGGAACCAATAATGAATTTGGCTTTGACTATTTAAGAGATAATATGGCCCGTGATCCAGAAAAGGTAGTACAAAGAGGCCATCATTATGCTATTTTAGATGAGGTAGACAGTATTCTAATAGATGAAGCAAGAACTCCTCTTATTATCTCTGGTCCAGCACAGGAAACTACTAGTGATTATAAGAAGTTTAATAGAGTTGTTCCAAAATTAGTAAAAGGTGAAGATTATGAATTAGATGAAAAAAACAATTTGGTTAATTTAACTGAAAAAGGTGTAGAGAGAGTAGAAAAAATGCTTCGAATCGATAATTTATATGATGATAGTAATATTACCTTAAATCATCAATTAAAACAGGCTTTAAAAGCTTATACACTTATGGAAAAAGATAAGGATTATATTGTTAAAGATGGGAAAGTAAAGATTGTAGATGAATTTACTGGTCGAGTAATGGAAGGACGACGTTTTAGTGAAGGGCTTCATCAAGCTATAGAAGCTAAAGAAGGAGTTCAAGTTAAAAAAGGAAGTCAAACCTTTGCTAATATTACTCAGCAAAATTATTTTAGAATGTATGACAAATTAGCTGGAATGACCGGTACAGCTGAAACTGAGGAAGAGGAATTTATAGAGATTTATGATATGGAAGTAGTGGTTATTCCTACTAATAAACCTCTAGTTAGAAAAAAATTACCTGATAGAGTTTATAAAACAGAAGATGAAAAATTTGATGCAGTTATAGAAGATATTGCTAAAAGACATGAAAAAGGGCAGCCAGTATTAGTTGGTACAGTTGATATTGCAAAATCTGAAGAATTAAGTAGAAGACTAAAGAAAAAAGGAATAAAGCATGATGTACTTAATGCAAAAAATCATGAAAGAGAAGCTGAAATAATTAAAAAAGCTGGGCAAAAAAATAGTGTTACTATTGCTACTAACATGGCTGGCCGTGGTACAGATATTATTTTAGGTGAAGGTGTAAAAGAATTAGGTGGTTTACATGTTTTAGGTACAGAAAGACATGAAAGTAGAAGAATAGATAATCAGTTAAGAGGTCGCTCAGGTAGACAGGGAGATCCAGGCTCATCTCAATTTTATGTGTCTTTAGAAGATGATCTATTACGACTCTTTGGCTCAGATAATATAAGCTCAATTATGGATAAAATTGGAATGGAAGAAGGAGAGCCAATTGAGCATAAGATGATTACAAGGTCTTTAGAAAAAGCTCAAAAGAAAGTTGAAGGCAGAAACTTTGATATGAGAAAAGCTGTTTTAAAATATGATGATATTATGAATAAACAAAGGGAAGTAATTTATGATCAAAGAAAAACTGTTCTTTTGGCTGATGATTTAAAAGAAAATATATTTAATATGTTAGATAAGGTAATAGATGATATTTTAGAAATTTATCTTTCTGATGATATACATCCTGATGAATGGGATTTAGAAGGTCTTAATAATCACTTATCACAGTTGAGATTTGCAGAAAAAATTAAAAAAGAGGATTTGCAAAATAAATCAAAAGAAGAAATTTCTAAATACTTAAAAGAGCTTGGTAAAAAAGCTTATAACGAAAAAGAAGATAAATTAGGTAAAGAGCTTTTAAATAGAGCTAGTAGAGCCTTAGCATTGAGAGTCATTGATAGAAAATGGATGAACCACTTAGATAATATGGAGCAGTTACGTCAGGGAATAGGCTTGAGAGCTTATGGACAAAAAGATCCTTTAACAGAATATAAATTTGAATCTTTTGAGATGTTTAATGAAATGTCAAATTCAATTAGAGAAGATATAATTACCACTCTTTATAAGATTGAAGTAGAAGATAATAGAAATACTCAGGATCCTATTTTGCAAAGTAGATTAAATTTTGCACAAAAGAATCCATTTGCTACAGCTAATGATAAACAAAAAAGACAAAAAGAGACTAATAATAAAAAACAACATCAAACAGTAGTTAAACCAGAAGAGCCAGGGCGAAATGACCCATGTCCTTGTGGTAGTGGTAAGAAATATAAAAAATGCTGTGGGAGGTAATATTTATGGCAGAAAATGAATTTAAAGAAAAGATTATAGACCTTAAAGAGAGATTTAATGAATTGAGGGATTTACTTTGACAGAGATAGATTAGAAAAGTTAAAAGCTCAACTAGAAGAAAAAATGAGCCAAGCAGGTTTCTGGGATAATAATAAAAAGGCTAAAAAAACAGCTAAAAAATTAGATGGAGTCAAAAAAAGACTTGAAAGTTTAGATGCACTCCAAAATGCATTTGAGGAAATTGAAGTATATCAAGAATTAGCTTCAGAAGATGATAGTGATGTCAAAAAGGAAATAAATGATAATATTAGCTGGATTAAAAAAGAGTTAACTCGATTGGAGATGAAATTACGTTTAAATGGTGAATATGATGAGAACAATGCTATTTTTGCTATCCATCCAGGAGCAGGTGGTACTGAATCTCAAGATTGGGCAGAGATGCTTCTCAGGATGTATCAAAGATGGCTTGAGAAAAATGATTTTGAATTTGAAATCCTTGATTTCCTTCCAGGAGATGAAGCAGGAATTAAAAGAGTAACAATGTTAATTAAAGGAGATTATAGTTATGGTTATTTAAAAGGGGAGAGGGGAGTACATCGTCTTGTGCGAATTTCTCCTTTTGATTCTTCTAGTAGAAGGCACACTTCTTTTGCTTCAGTAGATGTAATGCCAGAAATAGATGATGATATTGATCTGGAAATTGATGAAAATAACTTAAAGATAGAAACTTATAGAGCTAGTGGTGCTGGTGGTCAACATGTAAATAAAACTGACTCTGCTGTAAGAATTACTCATGAGCCTACAGGTACAGTAGTTCAATGTCAAAATGAGCGCTCACAACATAAAAACAAACAAATGGCTATGAAAATTTTGAAATCTCGTTTAATAGAAATGATTCAAGAAGCAAAGGCAGAAAAACTTGATGAACTTCGGGGAGAACACAAAGAAATAGCCTGGGGTAATCAAATACGATCCTATGTCTTTCATCCTTATAAACTTATTAAAGACCATCGTACAGGTCTTGAAGAAGGGAATGTAGATAAAGTTATGGATGGATATCTTGATGAATTTATAGAAGCTTATTTAAAGAAGAATAGTGAAGGGAGTCAGCTATGAAAAAGGTCTTTTTAACAATTTTAATTTTAGCTGTATTTTCATTTTTAATTTTTCAATTTTATGTGATAGGAATGGTTGAGGAAGATATAAAAAGTAATTTAAGCAATTATTTTAGTGAAAGTAAAGAGCTGGAGGTAGATGCCAGCTCCTTTCCTGCCTGGGAAGTTTTAAGAAAGAAAAGAGTTGATCATCTTAATATTAAAGCAGATTATTTTATTTTAGATGGGCTAAAATTTGATAATTTTAGTGGGGAATATAGTGATGTAAGTTATGATAAAAATCTTATAAATGGGGAAAATACCTCTCTTTATTTTAGCTTAAGTGAAGAATCTTTAACAAAATATTTAAGAAGTGAATATGAAAAACTAAAGGATTTTGAAGTTAATTTAAATGAAAATGGAGTTATTTTAAATGGAAAAGTAAATATATTTAATTCAGAAATTGAATTAAATTTAGTTGGTAGCATTAAGTTGGAAAATACAAATGAGATTGTATATACTCCTAATGAATTTAAAGTAGAAGAAGTTGAATTACCGCTTTCAACAATTAAAGATTTTACTGGTGAAATGAGTTTTATTATTGACTTAGGAGAATATAATATTCCCATTAAAGTTGATAAAATAAGAAGTGATGAAAATAAAATTGAATTAAGTGGTGGCCAATCTTCTGGAAAGGCGGGATAATTTTGGACTTTTTCACTAAAAAGAAGATTATATATATTTTAATCTCTCTTGCTCTTATAGTTTCTTTTATAAGCCTTTTTGAACGCTGGCAAGTGGAAAGAAAAAATAAAAATGTAGAATTAGTTTTTGATATAAGAGAGCTTAATAAGTTAAATGAAGAAGAAAAGCTATTATCTTTTACTGAGCTAAAAGAAAATGATTTAAGTGGAATAGCGGTTTTTGAAGAAAGTCTTGATTATTTAATAAAAGAGAATGAAATAGAATTAATTACTGGAAAAGATTTAAAGAAAAAGTCATATATTTCAAATATTAATGATTTTTATCAAAATTTTAATTATGATAGTGATTCTGCCTTTATTATAGTTGAAGATGAAAAATTAATTGAGAGAATAGAATCTTCGCTTAGTGAATGGAAAGAAATTCTTGAAATAGATATAAGTACAGATTATATAAATTCTAATAAAGATAAGTTTATTTTATATTTTTCTGATTGGGAAGATGATTATCGTAATTTATCTATTGCTTTTGATCAAAATTTAATTTCAGAAATAAGAGATAATGATTTAAAAGTCATTCCAAGAATTGAGAATAAAGAAAATGATATTTTTTGGGATGATAACTATGATCAACTTTTATTAAAAGACTTAGAAGCTGATTATACTATTTTTGCTGGTGATACAATAAGTGGTTATGATAGTAATCACTTTAGGACAGCTGAAATAATGAATGAAAATAATCTAAATTTCGCTATGATAGAAAGTTTTATTGCTTCACAGAGTGGAGCAAAAAACCTGGCTCATCTTTTAGAATATAACTTACTTAGAGTTCATAGTATACAGGCAGATGAAATGGAAAAGTATTCTATGAGCAAAGTTGTAGATAGATATATAAGAGCAGTACGGGAAAGAAATGTTCGCATATTATATTTAAAACCATTTTTAAGTTCAGAAGGTGAAATGAGTATAAAAGAAAGAAATAAGAAGTTTTTAAATCAATTAACTAAGAATTTAAAAGCTGAAGGTTTTAATATTGCTGATGCTAAACCTTATCAATTTTTTGCTAACTCTAATATTTTTCTTTATTTAATTGCTTTAGGAATAATTGCTGCTGGAATTGTTTTGTTAGAAAAAATCTTTGCCTTTAATTTTACTAATTATTCTTATTTCATATATATTTTAGGGTTTATTGTTATTAGTATTTTTCTTTATTTAAATAAAATGATGTTTTTAAGAAAGATTCTTGCTTTAGGAAGCAGTATTGTTTTTCCTTCATTAGCAATAATAACTCAACTTATTTCTAAAAAGGATAATTATTTAATAGCTTTTGCTAAGACTATTTTAATATCATTTACAGGAGTTATTTTAACTGCTGCAAGCCTATCACATTTAAGTTTTTTAGTAAATGTGGATCAATTTAGAGGAATAAAAATTGCCTTTCTTTTACCAATAATTATTGCATTATTTTATTATTATAGAAGTGAATTTATAAAAGAAAATACTATAAAAGGTTATTATAAAAGTATAAAAGAATTTTTAAATTATGAAATTAAGATAAAAGATGTCTTATTAGTAGGAATTATAGGAGTTATAGGAATTGTTTATATTTTAAGGTCAGGAAATATTTCTTTTTTAAGTATAAGTAATTTAGAAACTTGGTTAAGAGAAAGTTTAGAAGATATTTTATATGTTAGACCAAGATTTAAATCTTTTTTAATTGGCTATCCAGTACTACTTTTTAGTCTATATTATAGAGAAAAAATAAAATCACCAATTATTATGATTTTATCAATTGTTTTAAGTACTATTGCCCCAATAACACTATTAAATACCTTTGCTCATATTCATACTCCTTTAATGATTTCCTTACTTAGAGCTTTTCATGGAATTTGGTTAGGGGCTCTAATTGCCTTCTTTTTAATCTATATTTTTAAATTTTTAGAGAAGTTAAAAGGAAGGTGGCTTATTGATGACTAAATCAGTTGCCATTTCTGGTTATTATGGTTATGATAATTTAGGTGATGAAGCAATTTTGTATGCAATGATAGAGATGTTAAAAAAAGAATCACCTTCTATTGATATAAATGTATTATCTGCTTCTCCAGAAATTACAGCTAAAAGATATGGAGTTAATGCTATATCTAGAAATGACTTTTTAAAAATAATAAAAGTATTAAAAAAAACTGATTTATTTTTAAGTGGCGGAGGAAGTCTGCTACAAGATGTGACAAGCCTTCGCTCAATTCCATATTATCTTGCTTTAGTTAAATTGGCCAATATTTTGGGAAATAAAACTGCCTTTTATGCTCAAGGAATTGGTCCAGTAAATAAAAGTATTTCTAAAAAATTAATTAAGTGGGTTGCAAATGATACAAATCTAATTACTCTTCGAGATAAAGATTCTCTTAACTTACTAAAAAAAATAGGAGTTAAAGAAGAATTGATTAATTTAACTGTTGACCCTGTTTATGGCTTATATGCTAATGATTTTGTTAACTCAAAGAATAGTCTTTTAGATCTCAAGAAGGATAGTGAAGAAAAAATAGTAGCAATTTCTCTTAGACCATGGGAAGATAATAGTTATTTAAAAAGTGTTATTAAAGCAGTTGACTATTTATATGAAAGAAAAAAGATAAAATTTGTAATTTTACCTATGTATTTAGATCAGGATTTAGAAATATCTAAAAAATTAAAAGAAAAGATGAAGGCTCCTGCTTATTTATGGGAAAAAAAGCTAAGGCCTGCTGAGATGATTTCACTTTTTTCTAATTTTGATTTTTTTATAGGAGTTAGATTACATTCTCTAATTTTTGCTGCTATTAATGAAATTCCCTTTATTGGAATAAGTTATGATCCTAAGGTTGATAGTTTTTTAAAAGACCTTAATTTAGAGAGCAATTTGTCAACTGATAATTGTGATTATAATAAATTTAAAACTGTTATTGATGAATTTTGGCTTAAAAGAAAAGAGATTAAAGGACTTTTAGGAAATGAAATGCAAAAAAAGAAAAGAGCTGCTCTAAATAATGTTCAAAAAGTTTTGCATTTAATTTAAGGAGTAATGACAATGGATGAAAAAGTAGATATTTTAGGTGTTAAAATTAATAAATTAAATATGGAGCAAGCTTTAAATAGAATTTTTTCTATTATAAAAAAAGATAAAAAGGCAATGGTTGTAACTCCAAATGCTGAAATGATTATGAGAGCTAGAAAAAACAAAGAACTCAAATCTATTTTAAATGAGGCAGATTTGAGTTTAGCGGATGGAGCAGGTGTTTTGTTAGCTTCAAAGTTATTTAACATCGATATCAAAGAAAGAGTTTCAGGCTTTGATTTGTTAATTGAAATTCTTAGTTATAATAAATTTTCTAATAAATTTTCAGTTTATTTTTTAGGAGCAGAGCCTGGAATTGTTGATAAAATGATTGAAAATTTAAATGATAGTTCAAAATCACTAGCAAATAATAAAAATTTAGCAAAAAATTTAGAAATTGCCGGTTATCACCATGGTTATCTTAATAGTGATTTAAAAAAAGAAGTAATTAAAGATATTAATGAAAAAAAACCTGATATTCTTTTTGTAGGTATGGGTGCACCTTTACAGGAAAAGTTTTTGAAAAAAAATATGGAAAAGTTAAATATTAATATTGGAGTAACTGTAGGTGGCTCTTTTGATGTTTTAGCTGGAAATTTAAAAAGAGCACCTAAGTTTATCCAGAAAATAGGTTTAGAATGGTTATATAGATTAATACAGGAGCCAAAAAGATTTAAAAGAACTTTGCTTTTACCACAATTTGCAGTAATTGCTCTGTATAAATCGTTATTTAAAAAATAAATACCAATTTTGCCCACAGGTGTTTTATTTTACCTGTGATAATTTTTATACTATCCCCTATTAAGAGTCATAATAATATTAAGAAATAATTTTGATAGGGGGAATAAAAGTGATTATCTTCAGTCAGGTAAAAAAAAGAGTTAATGAAGAAATAACTTTAAAAAATATGAATTTCCTTATAAAAAAAAATGACTTTGTTTTTATTAAAGAAAAAAATAGAGAAGTGATGAAAACAATAACTTTATTATTAAGTGGTCGTTTAAAAGCAGATTATGGTTTAATAAAAGTTAATTATATAAGAAAAACAAAAAATAATTCTTGTAAAGATATATCAATTGTTCATTTTGATAATATATTTTTAAAAAATAGGAATATTGAAGAAAATTTACGCTTTGTCTTAAATTTGTATTCAATTAAAAAATATCAAGCTGAATTTCAAATTAAAAGATGCTTAAATATAGTAGATTTGAAAGATTATAATTCCTTATTAGTTAAAGATCTTCTTCCTCAACAAAAACTTAGATTAAGTATTGCACGTTCTCTTTTACTTAGACCTTCTATTATTATTTTAGAAGATCCAATTTATTATCTTGATGAGGTTAATTCTCAGGCCATTTTTCATTTATTGAAAAAAATAAATAAATTAAATATTACTATAATTTTTATTTGTAGTAATGAAAAATTTTTGCGAAGACATAATTCTGAAAAAACAATAACTTTAAATAGAGAAATAACTGAAGATAAAAAGGAAGAATCTAATGCTAAAAAGTTCTAATTTTATTTTACAAGAATTATGCTATTTTTTTCTGGAAAACACTAAAATATATATTCAAAATTTATTTATTTCCTTTTTATATTTATTAACCATTAGCTTAAACATAGCTTTGATTTTTAATTTGAAGTCTTTTTATTTTAATCTCATATCTTTTTTTCTTCTTTTTATTTTAATTTTTTGTTATTCTTATTATACAAGAGAAAATATAAAACTTTTTATAGAAAACTTTAAAGAAAAATTTATTTTAATAAAAAGGTTAAGGGGGAATATCAAAAAAGGAAAGGAAATAATATATTATTTAGTTATTTTTAACAGTATTTTAGCAGTTATATTTTGTTATTTAACATGTTATTATTTAAATAACTTTTTAATTGACATTAATTCAATTTATATTTTTGACTTTTCTAATTATAAGTTAAGCTTATTTTTGATTTTACTTACTTTAAGCATAGCTTTAGTGATAATAAATTTATTTTATTTTTTCTTTAGAAAAGAATATTAAATTAGAATTCACTTAAAAAATTAGTTATTTGTTGTTATTAATATATTTATCATTTATAATATAAGAGTAGGTCTTTTTAGAATTGAAAGGAGTGGGTATTTTTGCAGAAAAAATATATAAAAAAGTTAGTAGTAATTGCTCTTAGTTTTGTTTTAGTTTTTGGTGCAGCTCAAGGTGTTTTGGCTCAGGATTTAGAAACCAAAGAAGATGATGAGTATGATTCATTTCAAAAATTTCAAGAAGTTTTATTTTATCTAAAAAATTATCATGTAGATGAAATGGGTTATGATAAAATTTTAGAAGGTGCTATTGATGGAATGTTACAGGAGGCAGATCCTTATTCTTATTACTTAACTCCTGATGAATATGAAGAAATGCAAATTGAATTTGAGGGTCACTTTGGTGGAATTGGAATTAGAATTCTTACGGTTGAGGGAGAACTTACGATAGTCTCTCCAATAAAAGGTACTCCAGGTGATAAAGCTGGTTTACAGGCAAAAGATGTTATTACACATATAGAAGATGAGCCTACCTCAGAAATGACTCAAAAAGAAGCAGTTGATATGATGAGGGGTGAGCCAGGTACTGAGGTTAATATTACAGTAAGACGTGAAGGCGAAGATAGTTCTCTAGAATTTAATATAGAAAGGGCAGATATTGAAATACCTTATGTAACTTCTGAAATGAAAAATGATAATATTGCTTATATATCAGTTACAGAATTTGCTGAAGATGTTGGTTTGAAGGTAAGAAAAGCTATTACCAATCTGAAAGGAAAAGGAGCAGAAGCTATAATTTTAGACCTTCGCTCAAATCCAGGTGGGATATTAACAGAAGCAATTAATGTAAGTAGTAATTTTATAAAAGACGGAACTATTGTTTCTGCTAAGCAAAGAGACGGAGAATCAGAGATTTATGAAGCTTCTTCTGAAATAGCAGCTGTAGATTTACCACTAGCTGTTTTAATTAATGGTGGTAGTGCAAGTGCATCAGAAATTGTATCTGCAGCAATAAGAGACTATGATCGTGGAACTTTAGTTGGGTCCAGGACATTTGGAAAAGGTACAGTGCAAAGAGTTATACCTTTAAAAGATGAATCAGCAATAAAGATGACTATTGCTAGATATTATACTCCTGATGAAGAATTTATTCATGAAAAGGGAATTGAGCCTGATGTAAAAGTTGAGTTTAATCCTGAATCAGAAGAAGATAAACAACTTAATAAAGCTATAGAAATATTAGAAGAAAAACTAAATAAAGATGAAATGAAAAAAGCCAGTTAGAGGAGGTTATTTGATGAGCAGTATTTTTGATATAATGGGTCCAGTTATGGTTGGCCCTTCTAGTTCTCATACAGCAGGAGCTGTAAAATTAGGGCGTATAGCTCGCTTCATTTTTTCAGATGATATTAAAAAAGCTGAAATATTTTTTCACGGCTCCTTTGCAAGTACTTATAAAGGTCATGGAACAGATAGAGCAATAATAGCTGGTATATTAGGTTTTAAACCTGATGATGAAAGAATAAAAAATGCTATAGATATAGCTAAGGAAAAAGGAATAGAGGTAAGTTTTAAAGAAAAAGAGATGAGAGAAGTTCATCCAAATACTGCCAAAATTATTTTAAGTAATGATGAAAATTCGATTTCTATGCTTGGCTCTTCAATTGGTGGTAGTGATATTAAGATTATAGAAATTGATGATTTTGAAGTTGATATTTCTGGTAAATTACCAACCCTCTGGGTAATTCACCATGATCGTCCAGGTATGGTTGGAACTGTTACTTCCATTCTAGGAAGTTATAGCTTAAATATTGCAAATATGCAAAACTTTAGAAGAAAAAAGGGAAAAACAGCTTCAAGTATTATTGAACTTGACCATGCAGTAGATGAATATATATTAACTCATTTAAATAATGTAGATGGAATAGAATTAGTTAGATATATTCCCCCTGTTTGGAGTTAGGAGGAAAGATAATGGAATATAGTACAATTGCAGAATTAATAGATCTGGCTAAAAAAAATAATTTAAGTATTTCTGAAGTTGTGATTAAAACTGAAATAGAAGATTCAGAAAAAGAAAGAAATAAAATTATTTCTCAAATGAAAGATACTTTTGAAGTTATGAAAGAGGCTGTTCAAGAAGGTAAAAATAATGATAAAAAGTCTCCTAGTGGTTTAAGTGGTGGAGATGCAAAACGGCTCTCGAATTTTGAAGATTTTTTAGGAGATAATATTTATAAAAAGGTTATGACTTATGCTGTAGCCATTTCAGAGGTTAATGCTTCTATGGGAAAAATAGTTGCTGGCCCCACAGCAGGCTCAAGTGGTATTGTACCTGCAACTTTACTTGCTGTAGGTGAAAAAATTGAGGCTGACGATGATGAAATAGTCAAGGCTTTATTTGCTGCTTCAGGTCTGGGAATGGTTGTTTCTAAAAAAGCTACTCTAGCCGGTGCAGCTGGAGGTTGTCAGGCTGAATGTGGAGTAGGCTCAGCTATGGCTGCCGGGGCTGCAGTAGAATTGTTCGGTGGTAGCCCTGAAATGGTAGGACACGCCTTTGCTCTAGCTTTAAAAAACCTTCTCGGCTTAGTTTGTGACCCTGTAGCTGGTTTAGTTGAAGTTCCCTGTGTTAAAAGAAATGGTTTTGCTTCTTCTCATGCTTTAACAGCCACAAATATGGCTTTAGCTGGGGTAGAAAGTGTTATACCTCCTGATGAGGTAGTGGAAGCTATGACTCAAATTGGAAATTTATTACCAGGAAGCTTAAAGGAAACGTCATTAGGTGGACTGGCAACTACAGAAACAGGTTGTAGGATTGCAAATAAATTAGAAGAATAAGACTAAAAAACCCGCTTAAAAGCGGGTTTTTCTTTTAGCAATATAATCCCAATTGAATAGTATATAATGGGTGATAGAAAATGGGATTATATATGATTAGTGAAAAAGAATTAGAAGAGGTTATTAATTCTCTTTTAGGTATACCATATAAACATAATGGACGTGATGAAAATGGTCTTGATTGCTGGGGATTAGTTTATCTATTTTTTAAAAAATTAGCCTATAAACTGCCAATTGATGATGGAAAAAAAGTAGAAGAAAATTGGTATAAATTAGATCCAGGTAGATATTATCGAGAACTTCATAATTTAGGTAAAGAAATTGGAGGGTATAAAAGATTAATAAGATTTGATATTCCATATTTTAATCTATATAAAAATGTAATAACTCATTCAGGAGTAATGATTAATAAAAGAGAATTTATTCATGTTTTAAATGGTAGAAAGGTAGAAATTTCTTCTTTTAATAAAAGATTTTGGCGGAAAAAATATAAAGGTGGAATAAGATTAAAAAATATTTAGTAAAATGTTAGCATTTAACTTTCTTTTAGTAATGATTCCTGATATAATATTGAAGGAAGATAGTAGTTATGGTGACGAATATTTAGAATCTCGGAGCCATATAAACTAAATACTGAGATTCTTTAATGAGTCACCAATATGCTTAAGAGGAACTAAAGGTCTTTAACCGAAAGATAGTAGTTATGGTGACGAATATTTAGAATCTCGGAGCCATATAAACTATATACTGAAATTCTTTAATGAGTCACCAATATGCTTAAGAAGAACTAAAGGTCTTTAACCGAAAGATAGTAGTTATGGTGACGAATATTTAGAATCTCGAAGCCATATTAACTAAATACTGAGATTCTTTAATGAGTCACCATAACTACTATCACCTTGACAAACGTATGTATATTAGGTATCATATAATACAGGTGTTTACTAATGTTTTTTAATTTTTGAGGAGTGATTTTTTAATGAGAGATGGGCAGTTT
>JBNJDL010000040.1:0-13450 GCA_051744825.1 Bacillota bacterium
ATGGGGCAACGATGTATGGAAAGCTGTATACGGGAGAACCGTACGTGCAGTTTGACGAGGGGTCCCAGCAGAAATGCTGGTCCTACTCTATTAAGATCATTTGATAAGTCTAGTTTGAAAATTAAAAGGAGATTAATTATGAAATACAAATATAAATCTCGATATTTTACAGATGTTGTGGTTATTGGTGGAGGGATGGCTGCGATGTTGGCAGCTATTGAAAGTTATAATAATAATGTAAAAACAATGATTATTTCCAAAAAAACGATAGGAAAATCTGGAGCATCAGTAATGGCAAAATCAGTTCATAGATTTTCACCTGATAATAGTAAGTTAATGAACGAATATAAGGAAAAGATTTTGTCAGCAGGAAGAAATATTAATGACAAAAAATTAGTTGATGTTTTAATTAATAAGGGGAAAGAATCGGTAATTAATTTAGAAAAGTATGGAGTAGATTTTAATTATAAAACTACTAAATATAATGGTAAGAAACATGTAAATTTTGCTAGTTGTGATCCCAAAGAAGGTAAATATTTAACTGCTCCAGTATCAAATTATCTTAGAAATAAATCGATAGAAATATTTGATAACTATATGGTAGTAAATTTTATAAAAAAAGATAATAAAGTATGTGGGGTAAAAGCAGAAAAGAATAATGAGTTAATTTTAATTAATTGTAAAGCAATTGTTCTTGCAACCGGGGGAGCTGGAAATATTTATAAGCATAATAGTGGTTCTGGTGATTTAACCGGTGACGGTTATGCAATGGCAAAAAGAGCAGGTGCAATATTAAGAGATATGGAGTTTGTCCAGTTCTATCCCTATCGAATTTGCAAACCAAAAATACATGATATATTTCCTGGAATATTTTCTCATGGAGCAGTTTTATTAAATGAGAACAATGAAAGGTTTATGTCTAAATATCCCAAAAAAGAGCTAGAAAATAGAGATATATTATCGCGACAAATGTTTTTACAGGATAAAATTTATTTATCACTGGAAAGATGTAATAAAAATTATTTAAAAAAAGAGTGTAATAAATTGTATCATATGTATAATGAATATAATGACACTCTTTTTGAATTAAAGCCTGTAGCACATTTTTTTATGGGAGGAATTGCGATAGATAGAGAAGGAACAACTAATGTTCAAGGGTTATTTAGTTGTGGAGAAGTAGCTAGTGGATTGCATGGTGCAAATAGATTGGCAGGTTATGCTTTAACTGAAATTGCTGTGTTTGCTCCAATTGCAGGTGAAAACGCAGCAATATATAGCAAAAATAATAATTTACAAGAAAATGAAACTTATTTGCATTGGATACCAGAATTAGGTAATGATAATATTAAAATCTTTAGAGATAAATTAAGGAATATAATGTGGGAAAATGTTGGAATAATAAAAAATGAAGAAAAGTTAAAAAAAGCTAGAAAAGATATTAATGAATTAAAATCAGAAATTAAAAAGTTAAATCCTAATAATTTAAGAAAGTGGATTGAAACTTATAATATGATTGAAACAGCAAGTATGGTTACTAATTTTGCTTATAAAAGAAAAGAATCAAGAGGAGCTCATTATTTGGATGATTACCCAAATGAAAGCAAAAAATGGCGTGGGAATATTTGCACAAGAAATAATGATATTTATTTTCAAAATGTGGGTATTAATTTCAAAGAGCCATAAGATTTTCAGGGGTGAAAATTTCATTATTGAAATATTCAGAGCATAATATTGCAGTTTTGAAATGAAATTATTGGTTTAAAAATGTAAAAATTAATATTTTAGCAAAATATTTTTTTGATCCGGTTTTTTTCTGTTAAATTAGGCTTTAAAAAATACAAAAAATTTTATAATAAAAGATTTTATTTGGAACAAACTATGCATTAATAATATATTGAGTAAAAATAATAAATAAAACCAGAAAGGGGTTGAAGATTTATTATGAAAACAGTTATAAAAAATATTGGTACAATCATTAGTGGAGATATTGAAAATCCTGTTGTTGATGGTGATGCAATTTTAGTTGAAGATAATAAGATTGCTAAAGTTGGATCAGAAGTTGAGATGGACCTAGATTTAGCAGATAAAGTTGTTGATGTAGGAGGAATGACAGTTACTCCTGGCTTGATTGATTCTCATGTACATCCTGTTATAGGAGATTACACACCAAGACAGGATACATTAAATTTTATTGAGAGTTCAAAACATGGTGGAGTAACAACTATGATATCAGCCGGTGAAGTTCATACTCCGGGAAGACCTAAAGATCCATCTGGGGTAAAAGCTCTTGCTAAATTAGCTCATAAAGCAAGTGAAAATTCCAGACCTGGTGGAGTTAAATTACATGGAGGAGCATTGATCCTTGAAAAAGGACTTACTGAAGAAGATTTTCAGGAATTAGCTGATGAAGGAGTATGGCTTGTAGGAGAAATTGGATTGGGCAGTGTAGCAGCACCTGAAGATGCATCTCCAATGGTAAAATGGGCTAAAAAAGCAGGAATGAAAGTTCATATGCATACTGGAGGCACATCTATCCCAGGTAGTTCTACAGTTACTGCAGATCATGTAATGGAGGTTCAGCCAACTGTATCTTCTCATATTAATGGAGGACCTACTGCTATTCCTTATAAAGAAGTAGAAAAATTAGTAACAGAAAGTGATATTCCACTGGAAATAGTGCATTGTGGAAATCCAAAAATGATCAATGATACCATTCAACTTGTTAAAGAACATAATTGTATGGATAGAATTATAATTGGTAATGATTCACCTTCAGGTACTGGTATTATACCTTTAGGTATTTTACGTGTATTAGCACATATTGCTTCTCTGAATGATGTAGCTGGAGAAAAAGCAATAGCTATGGCTACTGGTAACACTGCATCTACATTTGATCTTCCAGTTGGTTTAATTAAAGAAGGTCTAGACGCTGATCTTGCTGTAATGGATGCACCTAGTGGTTCTGCAGGTGAATATGCCGCGGAAGCACTTGAAAGAGGAGATCTTCCAGGAGTAGCAATGGTTATGATTGATGGTAAAGTAGAATTTGAAGGTAGTCGTAATACTCCACCTGCAAAAGGTGAGTTGAAGATAAATTAAATTTTAAAGATAATATAATTAGTTTAAAATCAAAAATTAAAGGGAGGAATTAATTATGGAAATTCGTAAAGTAGTAACTGTATGTAGAGAAACAAGAAAAGATGGTGAAAAAGAGGTAGAACCTGTAAAACAAGCAGCTGCTGGTGTAGTTATTAAGAATCCATTTGCTGGTGAGTATAAAGAAGATCTTACACCATTAATGGAAATTGGAGAAGAATTGGGAACTATGCTCGGTAAAAAAGCTGTAGAAACACTAGGTGTTGATCCAGAAGATGTTGACAGTTATGGTAAAGCTGCAATTGTTGGAGAAAATGGAGAAACAGAACATGCTGCAGCAATTCTTCACCCACGTTTAGGAAATCCTTTTAGAGAACAAGTAGGTGGAGGTAAGGCAATTATTCCTTCTGCAAAAAAATTAGGTGGAATAGGAACTACAATTGATGTTCCAGTTCACTTTAAAGATGCAGCTTATGTGAGAAGTCATTATGATGCTATAGAAGTAAGTGTACCTGATGCACCAAGAGCAGATGAAATATTTGTTGTTCTTGCTGTTACTTATGGTGGACGTCCTAATCCTAGAATCGGTGGATTGCAAAAAGAAGAAGCAGAATGTGAAGATGGTTTGAGATAAATTAAGTTAATGTAAATTAAATTATCTAAAAAATGGGTACGGTTTCTAAAAAGGAACCGTGCCTTAAAATAAATATTTTATATGAGGTGTGAAATTTATGAAAATAGGATTTATAGGTGTAGGATCTATGGGCTTTCCAATGGCGGAAAATATTTTACAGGATGGTTTTGAACTTTTTGTAAATGATATAAATGAAGAGGCAGTACAAAAATTGGTAGATAAAGGAGCTAAAAAGTGTGATACTCCTGCCAGTCTTGCAGAAAGTGTAGACACAGTTGTGATAATGCTTCCAAATAGTAAAATTGTGAATATGGTTTTTGATGGAGAAAATGGGTTATTGGCTGGACTAAATTCAGACCAGGTTGTTATTAATATGAGCAGTATTGATCCAGTTAGTACAAAAGAATTCGCTGAAAAAGCTGCAGAATTAGGTGTTGATTGGATTGATTCACCAGTTAGTGGTGGAACAAGTGGTGCAAAAGAAGGCACTCTAACATTGATGGCAGGAGCAGATTCCGATGTACTTGAAAATGTTAGATCGGTGATGGAAGCAATGGGTAATATAAAACATGTAGGAAATGTAGGAACTGGTAGTGGAGTCAAGATGATAAACAATTTATTACTCGGGGTTAATATGACTGCTGTAGCAGAAGCAATGGTACTTGGAGTTAAAGCAGGAATTGAACCAGAAACACTATTTGAAATCATTGGTAATAGCTCAGGTAATAGTTATGCATTTTCTGCAAAAGTACCAGATTTTATTATGGAAGGCGACTTTGATGATGGCTTTGCTATAGATTTACAGTATAAAGATATGCAAATGGCAGTTGATACAGCAAAAGAACTTAATGTTCCGCTTTATACAGGTAATCTTTCACAGCAAATCTATGAAACAGCAAAAGCCAAAGGTCTAGGTAAAAAAGATATTTCTTCAGTTATAACTATGTTAGAAGAGATGTGTGATGTAGAAGTTAGGTCTTAAATTTAAAAGTAATTGGTGGATGAGGAGGTAAGAGATTGTTAAGTAAATTTAAAGATTTATGTAATAAAAAAAGTTATACAATTGGAGAGTTGACAGTAGGTCAGATTGTAGAAATGGCTGAAGAACTTGAAATTTCAACAGGTAAAGCAGTGATTTTAGAGGCTGCCCTTGAAAATGAAATTTCAATAGAAGAAGTTGAAAAAAATATTATTTCCACTTTTGATTATAATTTATCAGCAGTTGAAATTGGTGTTGAAGATGGACATAGTTTATTAATGGGAACTGTTGGTAAAGAGTTAATGCAATTTGAGCCAGGAGAGGCGATTATTGGAGATGAATTTATAGATCGGGCTATTGTGTATACTTTAGGAGCTCAGGTTGGAAATCATACATGTGGTCTTCAACCATGTGCAGGGACAGGAGATTCATGTGTATATTCAGGACTTGTGAGAGCCATTTTTGAAAATTATGAAGACGAAGACAAAATAGTTAAAGCACTGGCAGTTTTGCTGAAAGTTGGATCTATTTTTAGAGTTGGTAAAACCACAACTGGCTGTAATATGGAAGGTTTTGGAGCAGGCTCAGCAGCTACTGCAGCAGCTTTAGTAGAACTTAAAGAAGGAATACCTTCAGAGTTAGAAAGAGCAATAGTTCTGGCAATTTCGCCTACTATTGCTAATCCCTGTACACCTAGAGTTATGGTAGCTGGCCTTTGTGCTTCCCATATAGGTGGAGCTATTGTAGTTGGAAATCTTGCAGCAGGCCTAGCCGTGAACAGTAGTCTTCCTGTAGAAGTCCCAGTAGATGTAATGATGGTAATGGCAGCAGAAGTGCATCCATTGTCTGCTAAACACATAGTACCAGAAGTAATTAAATATATGGAACCATACTTTAAGAAAAAAGAAGAAGTTGAAAATCTTGTAGATGAAGATATTCGTCAAGAGGAAATGAACAGAATGAAAGAAACTCAAATTGAGGCTGAAAGAAAGGCTACAGAACTTGCTTCAAAAAGTAGAAGTATAATAAATCCATTTGGTGAAGCAGTTGTTGGAGGTAGTAGTCAGGCAGTTGGCTCACCTACAAATGCAGGTCGGATTGTGCATGAGATTGCAGAAGGGGAAATTATAAAAGTTAAGATTGAGTTATATCCTGAATTATTTACTAGAAGAGGTATTAATATCCCTGGAATTTTGATGGGTGCTGTTTATGGAGCAAGCACATCAGATAGCAAGAGTTATAAAGAAGCACTAGCAAAAGTAGAAAATGATGGGATTGAGGTTGAAATAGTAGAAGCTGATATACCACAATTGCAGCGTATAACTCTAGAAACAAAGAGAGGAAAAGCAGTTGTTGATTCTCTTAATAGAGGGGGAGCAAGAGTTGTTATAAGAGATGCTGTTCCTTCTAAAAAAGCTGCAGTAGATGCAGCGAAAAATCTTGGAATAGATGTAGTACAGGAATGAAAGGGGGGTATAATAGGGCAATGAATATAATTGAAGAATATTTAGCAAAAGCAGCAAATAAAAACAAAGTTAATCCAGGGGATGATATTTCTGTCAATGTTGATCTAGTTATTGCCCATGATGTTACTGCACCAATGGCTATAGATCAATTTGAAAAAATAGGTGCTAACGGTGTATTTGATCCAAAAAAAGTAGTTTTTGTTCTTGATCATCTCATGCCTGCAGCTACTGTAGAAGCAAGACAACTTCACAATAAGATAAAAGATTTTTCAAATAGCAATAATACATGTATTTTTAATCACGGTGAAGGTGTTATACATCAAGTAGTTGCTGAAAATGAATTTGTAGGTAGAGGTGATATAATTATTGGTGCAGATTCACATACATGTACAGCAGGAGCCTATGGAGCAATAGCTATACCAATTGGATCGACTGATTTAGCTGCTACAATGGCTACTGGAAAAATAGATATAGTTGTACCACCTGTTGATCAGTTATATCTTAACAATAGACCGGATGAAACTGTTTCTGCCAAAGACATAATTTTAAATCTTATTGGTAGATTTGGTACTGATGGTTTTAATGATAGAGGAATAGTATTTTCTGGTGAAGGTTTTGCAGAACTTTCTGTGGAAGAAAAAATGACAATTACAAATATGTGTATTGAAATGGGAGCAATGATTGCCTATATGGCTACTTCTAAGGAAAAAATAGGTGAAGTTGATAGAGTATTTGAATTCGAAGCAGAAGACTTTTCTCAGGTAATGGCCTGTCCACATTCACCAGGAAATGTAGAAGATATTAGTAAAATAAAAGGCAAAAATATTAATCAGGTAGTTATAGGAAGTTGTACAAATGGTAGGATTAGTGATATGAGAATAGCAGCAGAGGTTTTAAAAGGAAAGCAAATTAATAAAGAAGTAACATTAATAGTTGTTCCTGCCTCAAAAAATGTAATAGATAAAATGGAAGAAGAAGGTTTGACAAAAATATTTAGAGATGCAGGAGCAATAGTGACAAATGCTGGTTGTGGACCCTGTTTTGGTGCCCACATGGGTCTTGCCAGTAGTGATGATGTAGTTGTTTCAACTACTAATAGAAATTTTCCTGGTAGAATGGGAGATAATGAAGCTCAAGTTTATCTGGCTTCACCAGGAGCAGCAGCAAGAAGTGCTGTTCAGGGAAAAATAGCTGAATATTAATTTTGGAGGATTGATTGGATATGGAATTTTCGTATAATATAACTGGTAGAGTCTGGCTATTTGATGATGATGTAGATACTGATCAAATTTTGCCAGGTCATGCTATGGCAGAACCAGTAAACAAATTAAAAGATTATGCACTAAGTGGTAGTAAATATCCTGATTTTGCCGAAAAAGTAAATGAGGACGATATAATTATAGCTGGTAATAATTTTGGATCAGGTTCAAGTCGTGAGCAGGCTGCGGTTGCTCTAAAAACTGCAGGTGTAGGTATGGTTATAGCAAAATCGATAGCAAGAATTTTCAGAAGGAATGCTATAAACATTGGTTTGCCTGTTATTGAAGCTGATTTAAAGAGTGAATTTGATCATGGTGACAGAGTTCATATAGATTTGGATGAGTTTGTAATAGAAAATTTAGAAAATGGAAATCATTATTCACTTCCTGAGCCAGGAGAGAATACAATGGAAACTCTTAAAGCAGGCGGATTAATTGAAAAAGTGAAAAAACAGATTAATAATTAACAGGAGGGTTAAAAGATGCAAGAAAGAACAAAGGAAATTATAAAAGAAGATATAGAAAATATTCGTGCATATGCTCGTGTTTTTGATGTAGAAATGCCGGATATTGATGAAGATGGTAATGTTGTTGATTTGCCAGGTCCTTACCCTAGAGAAGTTGCAGGTGTTGAAAGAGGAGGACATAGAATTGCTGAAGAAGGTCGTAAGGCACTTGAAACTGGAGAACCATGTTTAAATCCAATTCTCGGTAGAAATTCTGCTGAAGAAACTTTAAAAGAATCTAATAAAATGTATGAATGGGCAGAAGAAAATAATGTAA
Organism: Bacillota bacterium; assembly: GCA_051744825.1. Classification (GTDB taxonomy): domain Bacteria; phylum Bacillota; class Halanaerobiia; order Halanaerobiales; family DATFIM01; genus DATFIM01. Next base: position 8,218 of record JBNJDL010000040.1, read on the forward strand.
CATTATTCCATTTTGTACATGCTGAGGCAACCCGTCATATTGATCCTCTTGAAGGTGAAGAATTGATTGACCAATCTAGAGGAATAGGTGGAATCACACCTGCAGGTGAAAGAGAATATATACAAATAGGTGGTGGAGCTGATCATCCGGTTAGAATAAATGCTACAGGTGATACTCCTCATATATCTATTTTGAATGCATTGATTGCTGGTTTTGATGGGACAGATGTAGGTCCAGTAATTCATATTCACTTTAGTGGTAGAGGTATCCATGATTATGAAACAAAACTTCGGAATAGTTATAAAGCATTAGAAATATGTGGAGAAAATAATATTTTTGTACAGCTTGATTCTCATAAACATGTTAATAACTTAGGTGGTACAGATGGTATGGGAGTTGCAATGTGTTTACTTTCTGAAGGTCTAGCAATACATGCTGGTCTTCCAAGAAGCTTAAGTGCTATTCAGATGAATGTTGCAGGAATAAATCTATTGGCAGATCTAGCTTTAATGCAGGCAATCAAAGAATTGACCTGGAGTGAATTTATGATTACAGTTCCTGAAACTTTCCAGAACCCGCCAGCTGATCTTGTAGCTGAGCAAGGTCATTTTGGAAGGATGGCTATAAGTGCCAAACTTGGAGGAGCTAATTATTATCGTCCTAAAGCAGCTGAATCTGTAGGAATTCCTACAGGTGAATCTATGACCAGTGCACTTTGGGCTTCTCAGAATGTATTTGAAGGTACTGCTGATATAGATGTAAATGATCCTTATATAGAAGAAAGAAAAAATGAAATAATAGAAGAAGCTATGGCTATATTAACTGCTGTACTGGAAAAAGACGAAATGTTAAAAGCAGAAGATATTGATAAAGACTTCTGGAAACAGTATACTGTTGATGAACTAATAGATTTAACTATTAAAGGAGTTAAAGAAGGTATTTTGGATACTGAAAATGCAGATGCACTAGATGTAAGACGAAAAGTAAAAACCCATCGTGATAGTGATGGTATACGTCGTTATATTGAATTATATACTCCACAAAAAGTTGATGACAATTATATGCCAATAGTTAAAGATGATGTAGTTGTACCAGAAGAAGCTGAAGTAACAAAAGAAGAAAAAGTATTACTGGCTACTGTAGGTGCTGATGCTCATGTTGTTGGTATTAATAAAATAAAAGAGGCATTTCAACAAGCAGGTTTTGATGTAACACATCTCAGAGGGATGAATATGCCAGAAACAGTAGCAGAAGTTGCAGCTGAAATAGAAGCAGATGTAGTTGGAGTTAGTAATTTGCTTGGATTAGGTCTCAAATTGTTCCCAAGAGTAAATCAGAGACTGGAAGAATTAGGTATAAGAGATCAAGTTAAATTAATAGCAGGTGGAAGAATTGCAGAAAAAGAAGAAGACCATAAAAAATATAGAGATAAATTAGAAAATGAAGGTACAGGATTTCTCGGTATAGATGAATTTTTTGATGCTACTACTAAACCGGAAGATGCTGTTAAATGGGTAGAAGAAAATATTGATAAACGGAGTGATAACTAATGGAACAACGCAAATTAAGAACAACCATATATCGCGGAGGTACTAGTAAAGGAATTTATCTTCATGCATCTGACTTACCAAAAGATCCTGAATTAAGAGACAAAGTGATTTTAAGATTATTTGGGAGTCCAGATATGCGTCAGATAGATGGGTTAGGTGGTTCAGATCCTCTGACAAGCAAGCTAGCTATTATTGAACCGTCAGATAGAGAAGATGCTGATGTAGATTATACTTTTGCTCAGGTAAGTATAAAAGAGCGTAATGTTGATTATGGTGGTAATTGTGGTAATATATCTTCAGGTGTAGGACCTTTTGCTGTTGACGAAGGACTGGTAAAAGTTCAAGAACCTAAAACAAGAGTTAGAATAAATAATACAAATACCGGTAAAATGATTATAGCAGATGTTCCGGTTGTTGATGGTAAGGCTTCTTCACAGGGAGATTATAAAGTAGCAGGAGTGCCTGGTACAGGAGCTAGAATTTCTCTAGATTTTTCTGATACTGCTGGTGCTACAACAGGTAGTATTCTACCTACAGGAAATCCAATTGATAAGATTCAAATAGAAGAATTTGGAGAATTGGAAGTTTCAATAGTTGATGCTGCAAATCCAGTTGTCTTTGTTCGAGCAGTTGACCTTGACTTATCAGGGATAGAGAAACCAAGTGAGGTTGATGAAGACAAAGAATTATGTAAATTACTGGAAAAAATTAGAGGGAAAGCTGCTGAAATGATTGGTATGGTAGATAAGGCTGAAAATGCTTATGAAAATAATCCTGCATTTCCAATGCTTGCCTTTGTATCACCCCCAAGAGATTATGAAGATTTCACAACAGGAAGAACTATAAAATCTGAAGATGTTGATTTAGTATCTCGTTTAATGTATATGCAGGTTATGCATAAAACTTATGCAGGGACTGGTACAATTTGTACTGGTACGGCTGCTAGAGTTCCAGGAACAGTTGTAAAGGAAGTATTAAGTAAAAGAGGGGAAAAAGAAGATGTCATTTATATTGGACATCCTGCTGGTACTATTGATATAGATGTGAAAATGAATACTGAACCTGAACTTAAACTTAAAAAAGCAGCTATTGGGCGTACAGCAAGAAGAATTATGGAAGGTTATGCTTATATACCCTGTGATGTATGGTCTTAATAAATATTTAGTGTTGGAGGGTTATTATGAATGAAGTAGATATATTAGTGTTTGATATAGGTAGTACCTATACTAAAGGAATTGCTTATGGTAAAAATGGTTTTTTGGCTAGGTCTCAATCTCCAACAACAATAGATAATATTGAGATTGGTTTACAGAAGGTTAGAGAAAAAATTACAGATAAGCTAGGCAAAGAAAAAATAGAGGCTAAAGAAATATTATCTACAAGTAGTGCCGCTGGCGGTTTACGTATGGTAGCAATAGGTTATATGCCTCGAGTAACAGCAAAGGCAGCAAAAGAAGTTGCAATGGCTTCAGGAGCAAAAATATTAGAAATTATTTCTGATGAAGAAAATGATGAGTTCAAAAAAGAAATTTTAAAGGAAACAGCTCCTGATATTGTACTTCTAGCTGGTGGTACAGATGGAGGAAATGATAAATCTCTTGAGAAAAATGCAAGGCTAATTGTAGATAGTGGAATAGATGCAACAATAATCCTGGCAGGTAATATAAAAGCTCAACCTGAAATTGAAAAAATGTTAGTTGATAAAGAAGGGTATAAAGTAAAAAGAGTACCTAATGTAATGCCAACTATACATCAATTAAATACTGATCCTGCCAGAAAAGCAATTCATGAAGAGTTTATACGGCAAATTACTCATGCCCAGGGATTATCTGGTATATTAAATATAATTACAAATGAAACTGTTATTCCAACACCTGGATCAGTATTGTTAGCAGCAGAACTTCTTGCTAAAGGAACTCATGAAAAAGATGGAGTGGGCAATTTAATCTTGATAGATATGGGTGGAGCTACAACAGATATTCATTCAATCATACCAGATTTGGATGAAATGGATGATGAAGAAAAAGGCCTTATTGTTAATGACGAAAAACAAGCAACTTTTCGTACAGTAGAAGGTAATTTAGGTCTTAGAGTTAGTGCTAGAGGTATTGTTGATACAGTAGGAAAAAAAGCTATTCTGAATCGAATAGAGAATAATGATGTCGAAGATTTTGAAAGATATATTGGTAAAATAAGTGAAAACCCTGAATATATTGCTCAAAATGAAAAAGAGAAAAAATATGATATCGCACTGGCAATAAGTGCTATAGAAGTAGCTTTGAAAAGACATGCTGGATATAAAGCTGAAGAATACAAACCAGAAAAAGGAATTGTTCCTGGAACTCCAATAGGTAGAGATTTAAGAGAAGTTGACACTATAATATGTGCAGGAGGTATATTTGCTCATTTACCTAAAGGAATAGTGGATATGATTGTTAATAAAGCTTTTGCCAATAAAGGGATATCACTTTTGCCAGAAGAATTTGAAATTTATTGTGATAGTTATTATTCTCTATTCTCTATAGGAGCTCTTTCGGAAAAATATCCAGAAAAATCCCTTACATGGGGGTTAAAACAAATTAACTATACAAAATAAAGTAGGAGGAAAGAAAATGGAACAGAGAAAAAATTTAAAAAAATATATTGAAACAGGTGAAATATTGGTTGCACCAGGTGCACATGATGTTTTAACTGCAAAAATAATAGAAAAAGTAGGTTTTAATGCAGTATATATGACAGGTTATGGTCAATCTGCCAGTCATTTAGGCAAACCTGATGTTGGTTTGTTGACTATGTCGGAAATGGTTGATAGAGCTTCTAATTATGTGGAAGCTGTTGATTTACCAATAATAGCTGATGCTGATACTGGTTTTGGTAATGTAATAAATATACAGAGAACAATTAAATGTTATGAAAAAGCTGGAGTTTCAGCTATTCAACTGGAAGATCAGGTTATGCCAAAAAAATGCGGACATATGACCGGAAGACAATTAGTACCAAAAGAAGAAATGGTAGCTAAAGTCCGTTCAGCTATTGATGCTCGTAATGATGAAAATATGCTAATTATTGCCAGAACAGATGCCAGAACAACTATGGGAATAGAAAAAGCTATAGAAAGAGGGCAGGCTTATGCTGAAGCTGGAGCAGATATTATATTTATAGAATCTCCAGAAAATAAAGGAGAAATGGAATTAATCAATAAAGAAATAGATGCACTAACATTGGCAAATATGGTTGAAGGAGGAAGAACTCCGTTACTTCCTAAAGATGAGCTGGAAGAATTAAATTATGATCTTGTTATTTATCCAACTGCCTCTGTTTATACTGCAACCAAGGCAATGTTAGAATTAATGAAATCAATAAAAAATAACAATACAACCGAAAATTATATGAGCGAAATGGTAACGTTTAATAAATTTAATGAAGTAATGGGGCTTTCTCAAATAAAAGATCTTGAAAATAAATTTTATGATTAATTAAGGAAAATTCAGTTTGTTGATTAATTTAATTTCGGAGTTGTTTTGTTAGTTTATTTACTGGGAGTAGTATTTGTATTTTATTTCATATTTATTTAAAATCACAATAAGGAGAGGGAGATTGTCTCCCTTTCTGCAATTATTATTTATAATTTGACGCCCAAATGATATAATTTTTTTAAAAGCGTTATATGAGGTTAAGTATAA
>JBNJDL010000041.1:0-13211 GCA_051744825.1 Bacillota bacterium
TTATATAATAAAAAATAAAGCTCTGACAATTAAAGTCAGAGCTTTGTTGCTATATATTAAAAGTATTATTTACTTATAATGTAACAACATTTTCTGCCTGAGGCCCACGGTCGCCTTCTACAACTTCAAATTCAACATCCTGGCCTTCTTCTAAGCTTTTGAATCCATCCTGCTCAATTGCAGAAAAATGTACAAAAACATCGTCACCAGATTCTCTTTCAATAAAACCGAAACCTTTTTGATCATTAAACCATTTTACTGTACCATTATAAATCATTAAATTAATTCCTCCTAATTTGTCTGTAGGGCAAAGTTTCTTGTTTTTATTGCCCAACGAAACTAACTATAACATAGTTAAAAGAGGAAGTCAAAAATATTTTTCTTTTTTTACCTTAATTGATAAATAATAAGGCCAATAATCATTAAAAATAGGCCTAATATTTTACTGGCAGAATAATTTATAATTTTTTCACCAAATAAACCAAAATAATTAAAAATAAAAGTTGCTAATATTTGAGCAGTTATAACTAAGGTTAAAGAATAACTTGCACCTAAGCCACTAACCCCTTGCATTACACTAAAAACTATAAAAACCCCTAAAAATCCACCAATTAAAAAAATTGGATTTATATTTGTTATTTTTGAGTAATTAATATCTTTACTTATAAAAATTAAAACTAAAAAAGCTAATAAGGCACCACTTGCATGTACTAAAGTGTTTGTATGCCAAAAACCAATTTCATCACTTAATCTAGTATTAAAAACTGATTGAAAAGCGATCATAAGGCCTGCTAATAGGGAAAAGAATATTCCTTTTATCATTATCTCACCTCAATTTAAATTTAAAATAAATTTTACAGTATGATTGCATTTGCTTAATATAATATACTCATAAATTCTATTTTGCAAATAATTTTGTAGTATGAGTTATTTATGATATAATTCAACTGTAAATTATATTTAGAAAGATTGGGAGGTGCAATAAATTAAAAGTTTTATAATTAATAATTTTTCATTAGGTAATTATAACTATTTATTTATGATTACAGGAATATTTTTAACATTGACAGTTATGATTTCATCCTGGCGGAAAATAATTAAAAATAAGATTTGGTATTATTTATTGACTTTATTATATATAATTAGTTTTTCCATTGTTATAACAACTACAAATTGGTTTTTATTTGTTTTAGGTTGGGAATTAGTGACTTTATTTACGACTATAATATTATTTTTTGATAACAAATCAGCTGCCTGGAAATATTTGATTGTACAATTTATTGGAGGTAGTTTTTTAATTTATACTGTACTTGTAGCTTATACAAATGGTTATTCAGAAATAACTGCTATAAATGAAATTTGGCTACAAAATATGTTTGTTGTTGCTATGGGAGTTAAAAGTGCATTATTTGGTTTGCATTTCTGGCTACCAATGGTTTACAAAGAAGCTTCTCCTGCTTTTTGTGCTATTTCTTCAGGTTGGGTTGCTAAACTTGGATTTATAACCTATTTAAAATTAATAACAGAGGGTAATCAGTTACTTTTATATTTAGGTTTGCTAATGGTATTTTATGGAGGAGTTCGGGCATTAAGAGAAAACAATTATAAAGTTGTTTTAGCTTATAGTTCTATAAGTCAATTAGGCTTTATTGCATTAGCTATAGGAAGTGGAAATAAATATGGTTATATAGGAGCAATAATTCATATAATAGCACACGGTCTGGCAAAAACTACATTATTTAATGGAGCTGGAAATTTAATTCGTGAATATGGATCTGTATTAATAAAAGATTTTACTCAATGTCAAAAAAGACAATTTTTTAATAGTATTGCTACTTTCTTAAGTCTTTTATCATTGGTAGGAGTACCTTTGTTTGCAGGTTATAACAGTAAGCATTTAATAAAATATTCTTTAGATCATCATCCATTTTTTATAATAGTTTTACATATAGCAAGTATAATAACAGTATTATATTCCTTAAGGATACTATGGTTAACAACTTTCAAAAATAGTAAAATTGATATTAGTAGTATTAAGGAAGTAAAAAAATGTAAATCAAATTATAATTTAAATATTTTTGAAAAGTTGGCACTTGCATTTCCAATATTTTTGTTAATTATATTTTCTTTATTTGCTAATGAAATATTATCTACTTCAGTAAATTTTGACTTTTTATCTGGAGCATTGTTTAGTTTTATTTATATTTTTATAGGATTTCGTTTATATTTTGCAAACTTTATGAGAGAAAATTAATAAGGAGGACATAAATTTAATGGGTTGTGGAACAGTATTTATCTCGACTTTAATTGGATTCTTTGTTTTTAATATACCAGGAGCTATAATTGGTGCTTTTATTGGTTTTGTTTTAAATAGTAGCAGTAACAATCAAGGTAATAGTTATTATAGTCAAAGTTCTAGGAGACAGTCAACAAATTCTCAAATGTATTTTTATAAACAGTTATTTGGGATGCTAGCTAAAATGGCCCAAGCTGACGGAGCAGTTACAAGACAAGAAATTAATATAGTTGATAGGTTTACAGAAGAAGAACTTAATTTGCCACCAGCATTAAAAAAAGAAGTAATTAAATATTTTGATCAAGCAAAAAGATCAGATACTACTTTTGAAAGTTATGCTAGAAAATTTTATCAAATTATTGGAAATCAACCAAATATTTTGGCACGTGTAGTTGAATTGATGAATCAAATAGCTGATACAAATGGAGGCGCTTCATCAAAACAAACAGAATTATTAGAAAAAGCTGTAAATATATTCAGGTTAAATAGCAGAAGAAGTTATCATAGACAGTATAATAGATCAAATAATAATGGAAGTCAAAATAGTTATAGTAAAAAAGTTAATGGTAAAGATCCATATGAAATTTTAGGTTGCTCAAAAGATGATAGTACTAAAGAAATCAAAAAGAAGTATAGAGAGCTAGTTAAAGAATATCATCCAGATAAAATTATATCTAAAGATTTACCAGATGAGTTTGTAGAATTAGCTAATAAAAGATTTAAAGAAATTCAAAATGCTTATGAAGAAATCATGAAAATGAGAGGTGAAAAAAAATAAGAAAGATAGGGAATGGTTCTTATGTTTAAAAGAAAGGGCTTATTATTTTTAAGCTTAATAATTATTATATTTATCGTTAGTGTTCTTTATATTCTCTTTATACCAGACCCTGTAGAAACTGCTAAAAATTATAAAGTTGCCTTAGAAGATGAAAATTATGAAGAGATTTATAAATTATTAACAGAAGAAAGTCAAGAAAAATTTGACGTTGCTGAAATTCAGAATTCATATGAAAAGTTTTACAGTAAATTGAATTTGAAGTCAAAAAATATTAATAATTTAGTAGTTGAAAGAGAAAATCTCTTTAACGCAAAAGCTGAATTTAAAATTAAATTTACTTCCGCAGATTTTAATGAGCAAGAATATGAATTCACTATGAACTTAGAAAGAGAAAATTTGATTAACTGGAAGATAAATTGGGATCATAATTTAGTTCATCCAACCATGGAAAAAGGAGATGAATTTATAAAAGAAAGAATTGTAGCTAAAAGAGGAGAAATCTATGATCAAAATAATAATTTAATTGCTAAAAATGGTGAAATTATAGTTGTAGGTTTACAGCCTTCAAAGATTGAAAAAGAAAAAGAATTCATTGAAAAAATGAAAAAGATATTAAAAATTGATGAAAAAGCAGTAAGAAAAAGTATAAATCGATATAATAATTCAGATTGGTTTTCAGCTTTGAAAAATTTATCCTTAAAAGAATATGAAGAGCTTGAAAGTCAATTGAGGCCAATTCCAGGAGTATTTTTTAGAAAAAAAGAAGCTAGAGTTTATCCCTATGGTGAATTAACTTCTCATATTACAGGTCATATTGGAGAGGTTTCTCAAGAATGGATAAATGAAAATTCAGATATGGATTATAGATCAGGTGATATTGTCGGACAATCTGCTTTAGAAAGAAGTTTTGAAAAAACTCTTCGTGGAAAAGTAGGATATATTTTATATAAAGAAGATAGTGAAGGAAATAAAAATAAGTTAATGAAAAAAGAAGCTGTAAAAGGAAATGATATAAGAACAACTATTGATATTGAACTTCAACAGATTATATATGAAGAATTGAAAGGAAAAAAGGGAGCTGTTGTTGTTTTAGAACCTGAAAGTGGAAAAATTATAGCGATGTATAGTAATCCTTCTTATGATTCAAATCAATTTTCTTTAGGTGTTGGTGCAGAAAAATGGCTAAATTTAACAAATGATAAAAACTTAGCAATGTTAAACAGGGCTACCCAGGGTTTATATCCTCCAGGCTCAACTTTTAAAATAATTACAGCTGCAGCTGCTCTTAATGAAAAAATTGTTGATAGTAATAGTAAATTTATTGATAAAGGTGAATTTAAAATCAGCGGTAATGTGATTAGAAATTATCAAAATGAAGTTTTTGAAGAACATAATTTTAAAGAGGCTTTAACTCATTCTATTAATACTACCTTTGCTAAGGTGGCCCTTGAATTAAAAAAAGATAAATTTTTAGAATATGTTGAGAAATTTTCTTTTGAAGAAAAAATTGATTTTTCTCTTCGATTAAACAATAGTAGTGTTGGTATAATAAATGATGAGGTTTCTCTAGCCTGGTCTGCCTTAGGGCAAGGGGAAGTTTTGACTACTCCTCTAGAAATGAGTAGAATTATAGCAATTATTGCTAATAATGGTAGTGAAGTTAAACCTTATTTAATAAAAAATAATAAAGATAAAGCTAAAAATGAACAAATTATAACTAAAAAAACAGCAGATGAGCTAAAAGAAATGCTTGTTAATGTTGTGAAAGATGGAACTGCTAAAAATGCTAAAATAGAAAATATTAAGATAGCCGGTAAGACTGGTACTGCTGAAATTAATGATAAAAATGAGAATACACATGCTTGGTTTTTAGGATTTACTCCAGTTAATAAACCACAGTATGCTATAAGTATATTTTTAGAAAAGGGAGGAGTTGGGGGAAAAGATGCAGCCCCTGTTTTTAAAAATATATTAAAAAAAGAATTATCTATTGAAGATAACTAAAATAATTTCGACATAAAAATTAAATTAGTTGCATTTTTTTATCTTTATAGTTATAATAACCACAGAAATCCAAAAATAATGGAGGTAATGAATGAATGGCAGCCAGAATTTTTGCAGATAGTTGTTGTGATTTAAATGAAGGTATTAAAAATAAATATGACATTGAAATTGTTCCGTTAAAAATTTTTGTTAATGATAAAGAATTTATTGATAATGAAAAGCTTAATAAAAAAGACTTACTTAAATCTATGAGAGAAGATACTGATTCTCCTAAAACTGCTAGTCCTTCTCCTAAACAATTTCTTGAAAAGTTTAAAAAATCAGATGAATCATTTGTAGTTACCTTATCATCAAAATTGAGTGCTACCTTTCAAAATGCTCATTTAGCTAAAGATATGTTTTTAGAAGAGGCGAATGACAAGTTTGTTCATATATTTGATTCTCTTAGTGCTTCTGTTGGTGAAACTTTGATAAGTATAAAAATTGGTGAGTTACTTAGGGAAGATTTAAAAAAAGAAAGTATTATTGAAAAAGTTAATGAATATATTTCTGAAATGAAGACTATGTTTGTTCTTGATTCTTTAGATAATTTAATTAAAGCAGGTAGATTAAGTAAAATAAAGGGAAAAATAGCTTCATTTTTAAATATAAAACCTGTTATGGGCAGTGATGGAAGTGGAAATATTGAATTAATGAAAAAAGCACGTGGTTCTAAAAAGGCCTTAAAAAAGCTTGTAAAGTTGATTGCTGAAAATGGAGAAAATTTTGAGGATAAAATCATTGGTATAGCGCATTGTAATGCTCTTAAAAGAGCTAAAAAATTAAAAAAAACCATAGAGAATGAATACAATTTTAAAGATATTATAATTGTAGAAACGGCTGGGATTAGCACAGTTTATGCAAATGAAGGTGGTATAATAATAGCTTTCTAGTTTATAATTAAAAGCCCTGTAAAATTACAGGGCTTTTAATTTGACTTTAAAAATTTATCTTGCTGAATTTATAAATTTAGTTTATAATTAGAACAAATAATTTAAAAGATTTAAAATTAATAGAAGGTGAGCAAAATGTTTTTATTTCGAAAATTGAGTATAATATTTTTGATTATTTCTACTTTAGTATTTTTATTTTCAAACTCTTCATTAGCAAATGATGAAGAAGACTATATAGTTTTGAATGATAAAAAATTAGATTTAAAATATATAAATATGATTAATTTAGAATTTATAAAATTTAATAATTATAAAGATTTAGTAAGAAAAGATATAATTTATAAAAAAACTGAAAATGAAGAATTAGAATTAGATATTTTATATCCTGAAGTTAAATTAGATAAAAAATATCCAGTAGTAATTTATTTACATGGTGGTGGGTTTATAAGAGGAGATAAGGAAGAAATATATAGTTTAGGCCCTTTAGTGGAAGAATGGCATAAAAATGGTTGGGCAGTGATTAGTCTTAATTATAGATTATTATATGGAAATACTATGTTTCCAGATAATTATAATGATGTTAAAGATGCTATAAAATGGGTAATAAAAAATAGCAATAAATACAATTTTTCAACAGAAAAAATTTCAGTTGTAGGGCATTCTGCTGGAGGAACTTTAGCTTTACTTAGCGGTTTAAGAAATGAAAATATTAGTTCTATTGTTTCTTTGTCTGCTCCAACGAAACTTTATGGTGAGGAAACTTTTGAATTAAGAAAAAAAATAATGAATGTTTTAAATACAAATGAATTAAATGATAAAGTTTTAAAAGAAGCAAGCCCAATAAATTATTTAACTAAAAATAGTCCACCTCTTATGATTATTCACGGAACAGTTGATAATTTTGTGCCTTTTTCACAAGCTGAAATTTTTTATGAAAAAGCAAAAGAAATAGGATTGAAAACAAAATTTGTAAAAATTGATGGTGGGGGACATGTTTTAGAATTCAGCTATTTACCTAGAATGCCAGAATTAAAGACAGAAATTACGTATTTTATAGAAGAAAATCTGGAATAATGAGCATATGTTAATTTGAATTGAATATAGATTCATGTTAGAATAATAAAAAGTTTATATGAGGATGTTGATTATGAGACTTAATATTGTAAGTTTTTTAATTTTATATGGGGTTTGGATTATTTTTACAGGTAATTTATCTCTTGATTCTTTAATAGTAGGATTAATTGCTTCTTTAATTTCTACTTATTTATTCAAAAATATGCTTTTTAGATTTTCAAAAAAGAAAATAAATTTTAAATTATTTTTCAAAAAAGTATTTTTGATTATTGCTTTTATACCAGTGTTTTTTTATGAAGCTTTTATTTCAGCTATAAAAGTAAGTAAACATGTTTTTGAGAAAGAACCTTCTTTTTCTCCAGGTATTGTGAAAGTAAAAACAACGTTAACGAATGTTTCAGCATTAACTATATTAGCTAATTTAATTACTTTAACACCTGGTACCTTAACTTTAGATTTTGATAAGAGTGAAAGAGTTTATTATATACATTGGATAGATGTAAAAAGTCGTGAAGAAGCTGAAAAAAGAAAAGAGATTATAGAAAGATTTGAAAAATGGTTAGAGGTGATTTTTGAATGATTATAAATTTAGCTATCTTTTTTGTATTTCTTTCATTATTGGTGTTAATAAGGGCTGTTAAAGGACCAACTATTACTGATAGATTAATTGCTGCAGATAGTATAGGCATATTTTTAACAATAGTTATTTTGCTTATTGGAGTACATTATGATGTTAATTTATTAGTAGATATCTCTTTAGGTTATGCAATATTATTATTTATTGATGTACTTATTTTTTCAAAGTATTTTGAACACAAGGAGTTGTATAAGTAATGGCGATAAGATTAGCTATTTCTTACATTTTAATGGGAGCTGGTGGTGTTTTTGCCATTATTACTGTAATTGGACTTTTAAGATTTCCAGATGCTTTTACTAGAATACATGCAGGTGCAGTAGTTTTAACAATTAGTGCAGTTTTAGTTACTTTAGGTATTGCAGTTTATGTATGGGAACCTTTAATAAGTTTAAAAATAATATTAATTGCTTTCTTTTTTTTGATTTCGAATCCGATGGCAACACATGCTATAGCTAGAGCTTCTTATAGAAAAAAAATAGTAAAATTAGAAGAAAAAAGTATTGATGAATATTCAGAATATATAAAGGAGCAAGTAAAATGATTATTTTAGAATTCCTATTAATTATATTTTTAATTTTAACTGCAATTTTTGCAGTTTTTTTTGAAGAAGAATTAATTTCAATAGTTTTTTTATCTATTTTTTCTATAGTTTTAACAACTTTATATTTAATTTATGAAGCTCCAGATGTTGCACTAGCAGAAGGAGTAATTGGGGCAGGTTTAAATACTGCTATTTTTATGGCTGCAATAAGCCAGCTAAGAAAAGATGAAAAATGTCATTGTAAACAAGATGAATGAAATGAGGTGAGATTATGAAAAAAACTTTTGCAATTATAATTTTAGCTTTATTTTCTATTCTTATTTTTATGAATTTGCAGTTTATTCCTGAAGAAAAATATATAAAAGATAATGCCTCAGTATATTATAGAAACGAAGGTTTAAATGAAACTGAATCATTAAATTTAGTTACAGCAATTCTTTATGATTTTCGTGCTTTTGATTCACTAGGAGAAAGTACTGTGATTTTTGCTGCAGTAAGTGGTATTGTTTTAGTTTTATCTCGAAAAACACTTTCAGTCTCATCTCATGGTTTATCAATTATTGTAAAAAGAAGTTTTGCAATTTTAACTCCCTTTATATTTTTATTTAGTATTTACGTTATTACACATGGTCATATTTCCCCAGGTGGTGGTTTTCAAGGTGGGGTAATTTTAGCAAGTATTTCAATAATTTTTATTGTGATTTATGGTAGTGCTTTTGATTACACTATGCTTAGTCCAGACAAAAAAACTTTAATAGAAACTAGTGGAGCTCTTACCTTCCTATTTATTGGTTTTTTAGGAATACTTTTAGATGGTGTTTTCTTAAATAACTTAAATATTCTTAATGGTAAAATAGGTAGTTTATTTAGTGCTGGAAGTATTCCTATTATAAATATTGGTATTGGTTTAAAAGTAGGAGCAGGGCTAGCTATTATATTTTATAGTATGATTCAAAAAACTTTAGAGAGGAGTTGGGTAAGCCATGATAAATAATCTAGTATTTTCAATACTTGTTTTTATAGGTTTTTATGCTATTTTTCTAAAAAGAAATATGATAAAAATTGTCATAGGTTTATCCATTTTAGAATCAGCTGCATTTTATTGGGTTATAGCAACTAATGATAAAGGTGGAAAGTTGCCATTTTATCAGATTACTGAAAAAGGAATGGATATGATCGATGCTTTACCACAAGCGCTTACTTTAACTGGAATAGTAATAGGAGCTAGTACAACAGCTTTATTATTAACCTTTGTAATTGAATTAGATAAATTTACTGGAACACATAATCTAGATAATTTAAAGGGGTTGGATGATTAATGAATTTAATTGTTCTTTTATTAATTGTAGTACCTCTAACTACTGCATTCTTAATACCATTAATTGACTTAATTAATAAAAAAATAAGGAAATATATTGTTTTTATATCTATAAATCTAGAAGCTTTTATTGCAATAAAAATGATTGTAGATAATTTTAATTTATTAAAAAGTGGAGAATTATTTCTTCAATATCACTTAGGTGGGTGGGTTACTCCCTATGGTATAAATTTGGTTGTAGATTCAGTAGCATTGTTTTTTGTGACTTTAATTACCTTTGCTCTATATTTTATAATTATATATTCAATTGGTTTTATAGGCCATCATGAAGGGAAATACTATGTTTTATTATTTCTGATTTTTGCTGCAATGCAAGGTGTAATTATAACTGGAGACTTATTTAATTTATATGTTTTTATAGAATTGATTGCTGTAACTTCTGCTCCTTTAGTAGCTTTCAAAAGAAGTCAAAATTCAACTGAAGCTGCAATTAAATATATGATATATGGAATTATTGGTGGATTGTTTTTCTTTATTGGAGTTGTTTTAATTTATTTTAGTGTTGGAAGTTTAAATATGGCTGAAGTTGCTGCAAACTTTTCTGGAATAAATTTTCGTATGCAATTATTTATAATTACTACTTTTTTAGTTAGTTTTTTTATAAAATTAGGGATTTTTCCTTTTCATTTCTGGCTTCCTAAAGCTCATAGTGCCTGTCCAAGTTCTATAAGTGCACTTTTATCAGGGGTTTTATTGAAAGTCTATTTATATGCATTTATTAGAATTTTTTGGACAGTATTAGATTATAATATTGTAACAAATATAGGATTAGATATATTTATAATTTATATATCACTATTTTCAAGTCTTTTAGGTCATATATTTGCTTTACAGGCAGATGATATAAAAAGAATGTTAGCATTTTCTACTATTGGCCATATTGGAATGATAACTGCTGCTCTAGCTCTTGATACTGAAGCAGGTTTTTATGGTGCCATGTTACACATAATTGCCCATTTATTAATGAAATCAGGATTATTTATGGGAGTTGGTTATTTAATAAATTATGTTTCAGGTCATAAAATTGAAGATTTTACAGGAATAGCCTATCGTTACAAAGGTATTTTAATTAGTATTGTAATTTTATCTTTAGGAATGATAGGAATACCTCCTATAATAGGATTTATGAGTAAATGGTATATTTTGCTTGCTTTTTTAGAAGCAAATAGCTATTTAGGAGCAGCCTTAGTTATTATTGGTAGTTTAACTGCAGTTATTTATTATATGCGGTATATTGCTAGAGCATACCAAGAAGAAAAACTAGAACCTAATCTAAAGAATAGAGGTATTTTTAATAAACCAATTATTTCAACTTTTTATAAAGAAAGAATAGTAATGGCTATAGTTTTTATATTTGCTTTTTTAGTAATATCAACTGGAATTACTTTTAAAATTTTTAATTTACCGATTAATTCTCTAATACCTGAAATAATTAACCCTCAAAAATATATTGATTTAGTACTTGGTTAAAAATAGGTGGTGATTTATATACATGGATTTATTTAATGTTCCTGAACTCTTTGTTTTTAACAATTTTAATATCTTTTTTATAATAATTGGTGCAATTTTAACTTTTAGTACTTCTATGGCTGCTTTTGATTATTTAAAGGAAAATAAATTTTGGTATTATATTTTGAATATATTTTACATCTTAGGTTTCGTAATGGTAATTACTACAAAAAGTTGGTTTGCATTTATTATTGGTTGGGAAATTGTTACTGTAACAACAACTTTTATGATTATATGGAGTAGCAAAAAAATAGCTAGACAATATTTTATTATTCAATTTACAGGAAGTAGTATATTATTATATGTTATTTTAGTAGCAGTCAGTCATGGTTATAATACTATAAGTGTAATTAAGGAACCCTGGCTTTTAGTCTTATTTGTAATAGGGGTTGGAATGAAAAGTGGAATTTTTGGATTACATTTTTGGTTACCTCCTGTACATTCAAATGCACCAGCTCCAGTAAGTGCTGTTCTTTCTGGATGGGTAGTAAAACTAGGTTTTATAACTATTTTAAAATTAATTAGTTCTCCAAGTTATTTTTTAGTTATAATAGGATTTTTAATGATCTATTATGGAGGACTAAAGGCTTTATTCCAAAGCGACTTAAAAGTTTTATTAGCTTATAGTACTATTAGTCAATTAGGATTTATAGCCCTTGCCCTTGGTAGTGGCAATCAATATGCTCAGGCTGGAGCTATATTTCATATCGTTGCTCATGGTTTTGCTAAAACTAATTTATTTATAAATAGTGGATTTTTAGAAAAAGAATATAATAGTCGTTCTATATATAAAATGAGTAATTTATGGCAAAGAAATAAGTTATCAGCTTTTGCTATAACAGTCAGTCTTTTTTCTTTGATGGGAGTGTTTTTTCTTACTGGCTATCATAGTAAACATCTAATCAAAAATGCTTTTAAAGGAATGGAAATAGTAAAATATTTTATACATGCTGCAAGTATAGTTACAATTATGTATAGCCTAAGATTAATGTGGTGGTTATGGATTAAAAATTTATTTTCTAATAATAAAAAAACTGAGGAAAAGAAAAAGTTTTCCCCAGGTATTTATGGATATAGTGTTATATTATTTTTAAGTTTTGCTTTAATTTATACTGGTATAAATCCTCAATTTTTAGCAACTAAAATTTTAGATTTTGAAATACATTTTCACTTTTTAGATGGAATAATTGATTATTTATTATACTTTGTTTTTGCTATAATTATATTGTGGAAGTTTAATTTTATTAAAACTAAAGAAAAGAGAGCTCCAACTCTTGATAATGTTTTTAACAATTTAACAAAGTCGTTGTATAAAATTTCTGGTAGAGTATTTGAGTTTGATACTGGAGTGTTTTTTGAGTCATATCTTTATGAAGCTATCTATAATTTCTCCAGATTTATTTATAACTTGATTTACACTGATTTTCAATTACAATTACTTTGGATTCCAACTTTATTTATGATATTATATGCTTGGATTACATTGATAACTTAACTATTTATTAGTCCTTTTAATATGAAATGTGCACTTGCAACATTAGTTGCCAGAGGTACATTGTGAACATCGCAGACTCGTAACAAAGCTGAAATATCCGGTTCGTGTGGTTGTGCTGTTAGAGGATCTCTTAAAAAAATTACAGCATTTAATTTATCTTTAGCCACCTCTGCACCAACCATTTGATCACCACCAAGTGGACCAGATTCCATACGATTTATTTTTAAATTAACATTTTCCATTATTACTTTACCTGTTGTTCCTGTGGAAATTAAATTACAATTAGATAAAAATTCAAAATGTTTTTGTACAAATTCAACCATATCATCTTTCTTTTCATCATGTGCGATTAGAGCTATAGTTTTCATTTATTATCCCCTTTCAAAATTTAATTATAATTATCTTAAAGTATTTATTCAAGATAAAAAAGTAAATTCCTACAAAGTAGTTTCAAATATTATTAAGGAGTGATATTTTGACTAAAAAATTATTTTTATTAGATGGCCATAGTCTTGCACATAGAGCCTTTTATGCTCTACCAACTTTGACTAATCAAAATGGAGAAAA
>JBNJDL010000042.1:0-13026 GCA_051744825.1 Bacillota bacterium
AAAAGTTATTAAAAAAGCCCTAGAAAAAACTGATGGAAATAGGAAAGAAGCAGCAGAATTATTGGATATAGCTGTTAGAAGTCTTTATTATAAAATGGAAAAATATAATATAAACTGAAATTAATTGCCTGCAAAAATTTGCAGGCTTGATTTTTTTTGCAGTTATTTTTTTTTATTAAATTTAACTATTTTTATGTTTTAATATTTAAAATTTTAATTTTCTATATTAAGAAGCTTATTATAACAAGAATTATAAGCGTTTGTTAATAATGATTTATTGTTCTGACTGATAATTTCTAAAATTCATATTTGTGGAATGAAAAATGCATAATATATAAAAGTAGCATAATGTTTATAATATTTAAGTTTTTACAAAATACAGGGAGGGTGAAATAATGAAGTTATTTGAAGAGATGGAGAAACACGGCCATGAACAGGTAGTGTTTATGCAGGACAAAAAGACTAATTTAAAATCTATAATTGCTATTCATAGTACAGTTTTAGGTCCTGCAGTTGGCGGTTGCAGAATGTATCCTTATGATAGTGAAGAAGATATGTTAAATGATGTTTTGAGGCTATCAAAGGGTATGACTTATAAATCTGCAGCTGCTAGAGATGACTATGGTGGAGGTAAAACAGTTATTTGGGGCGATCCTGACACTGATAAATCAGAAGGATTATTTAGGAGTTTAGGAAAATTTATCAATGGATTTAATGGTCGCTATTATACTGGCACTGATGTAGGAACAACTTATAATGATTTTGTTACTATGAGAAAAGAAACTCCATATGTCGGAGCACTACCAGAAGAATATGGTGGTGGAGGAGATTCTTCAATTCCAACTTCCTATGGTACTTATATGGGAATTAAAGCAGCCTGTAAAGCTAGATATGGTAATGATTCACTGGAAGGAAAAACAGTCGCAGTTCAAGGTTTAGGAAAAGTAGGCGGAAAATTAGTAAAACATCTATTAGATGAAGGAGCAGAAGTTTATGGAACAGATGTAGATCAAGAATCTATAGAAGCTGCTCGTGAACTGGGAGTAAAAATAGTTGAAACTGATGAAATATATGATGTAGATTGTGATATCTTTTCACCAAATGCTCTTGGAGCAGTAATAAATGATGATACTATTGAGCGTTTAAATTGTGATATTATTGCTGGAGCTGCTAATAATGTATTAGCAGAACCTCGTCATGGTGATATGTTATTTGAAAAGGGTATTTTATACGCTCCTGATTATGTAATTAATGCTGGTGGATTAATTCAGGTTACTGATGAAATGGATCCTAGTGGTTATAATGAAGACAGAGTAATGTCTAAATGTGAAGGTATTTATGATAACCTCTTAGAAATATTTGAAATTTCTGAAGAAAAGGATATTCCTACAAATGAAGCGGCAGATCAAATGGTTGAAGAAAGACTTGAAACAATAAGACATATAAATACTATTTATAATAATTAATTCTTAAATAAAAAGATACTTAGAGGTGATATTTTTGTTTGATAATATAGATCAATTAATAGAGCAGGCGCAAGAAGGTAAAAAATTAAAATTAGCTGTTGCCGCTGCAGGAGATGATATTGTTTTAGAAAGTGTAAAAAAGGCAGAGGAAAAAAATATTATAGAAGCAATTTTAATTGGAGATAAAGAAAGAATAAATTCAGCTTTAGATAAATTAGATTATGATTTTAAAGGTGAAATAATAAATACTAACTCAAATAAAGAATCAGCCCAAAAATCTATAGAATTAATAGCAGAAGGTAAAGCTGATTATCCAATGAAAGGCCTTTTGAGTACTAAAATAATTTTAAAAGCTTTATTAGATAAAGAATATGGCCTTAGACAAGATGGGTTATTGAGTTTAGTAACTATGATGGATTTAGAAAAAGAAAATCGAATAGTCTTTATGACTGATGGAGGAATGAATATTGCTCCAGATTTAGATGATAAAGTTGAAATCATTAATAATGCTGTGGAAATGGCAGAAGCTGTTGGAATTAAAAAAGCAAAAGTAGCACCTTTAGCAGCGGTAGAAAAAGTAAATCCTGCTATGCCCTGTACTTTAGATGCAGCAAATTTATCTAAAATGGCTGATAGAGGTCAGATTAAAAATTGTGAAATTGATGGTCCTTTAGCTTTTGATAATGCAGTTAGTAAAAAAGCAGCTGAACATAAGGGGATAGAAAGTGAAGTTGCTGGTGAGGCAGATATTTTACTTGTTCCTGATATAGAAGCTGGTAATGTATTATATAAGTCATTAGTGTTTTATGCAGGTTTACCATCTGCAAGTCTTGTATTAGGAGCAAAAGTACCTATGGTATTAACTTCAAGAGCAGATAGTGCTCAGACAAAGTTTAACTCAATTGCTTTAGGGAAATTGGTGACTATGGGTTATATAAATAATTAAAAAAATTATTAGGGGGAATAAAAAATGAAAAAAGTATTTGAAAAGATGGAAGAGTTTGACCATGAGCAGATAGTTGTAAATTATGATAAAGAAACAGGACTAAAAGCTATTATAGCAATTCACGATACTTCTCTTGGACCTGCTTTAGGTGGAACAAGACTCTGGAATTATGAAACTGAAGAAGAAGCTTTAGTGGATGTAATGAGGCTTTCTAGAGGTATGACTTATAAAGCGGCAGCTGCTGGTCTAAATTTAGGTGGAGGTAAAGCAGTAGTTATAGGTGATGCTGATGAAATTAAAAGTGAAGAATTATGGAGAGCATTTGGGCGTTTTGTTCAAAGTTTAAATGGCCGTTATATCACTGCTGAAGATGTTAATACAACTACTCAAGATATGTCATATATAGCTGAAGAAACTGATCATGTAACAGGTCTTGCCGGTACAAGTGGTGACCCTTCTCCTGTAACAGCTTTTGGAGTTTGGAAAGCTATTAAAGCTACAGCAGATGAAGTATATGGAACTCCAGATTTAGAAGGAAGAACTATTGCTATTCAAGGTGTTGGTAGTGTAGGTTATCATCTTGCAAAACATATAGATGAAGAAGGTGGAAAGTTAATAGTTACAGATATTAAGCAAGAAAATATAGATAAAGTAGTAGAAGATTTTGGGGCTGAAGTTGTAGATCCTGATGAAATCTTTTCTGTTGATTGTGATATATTTGCTCCAAGTGCTTTAGGTGCTGTAATAAATGATGAAACTATTACTCAGCTTAAGTGTGATATAGTATGTGGAGCAGCTAATAATGTTCTTGCAGAAGAGAGACATGGAGATAAGTTAGATGAAATGGGTATTCTTTATGGACCAGATTATGTAGCAAATGCTGGTGGACTTATTAATGTATATGATGAGTTACAGGGTTATAATCGTGATAGAGCTATTAGTAGAGCAAGCAAAATTTATGATAACATGAAAAAAGTTATTGAAATAAGTAAAAGAGATAATATTCCTACTTACAAGGCTGCAGATATAATGGCTGAAGAAAGAATTGAAAAAGTATCTCAAGTAAAAAGAAATTATATTCCTAGATAGGAGGATTTGTTTATATGTCAGAAATGATTTTAGCTATTAATCCAGGTTCAACATCAACAAAACTTGCTTTATATGATGGGCTTGAAGAGATATTTGTTGAAAATATATCTCATGATGCAGAAGAATTAAAAGAATTTGATAAAATAACTGATCAATTAGATCTTAGACTATCTTATATATTTGATTTTTTAGAAAAAAGAGATATGGATTTAGATAATCTTTCAGCGGTTGTGGGCAGAGGAGGTCTCCTAAAACCTATACCAGGTGGAACTTATAAAGTTAATGAAAAAATGATTAAACACCTAAAAGAAGGTTATTTAGGTGAACATGCAAGTAATTTAGGAGGTTTGTTAGCAAAGTCAATCGCTGATAAGGTTAATTTACCATCATATATTGTAGATCCAGTAGTAGTGGATGAATTACAAGAAGTAGCTAGACTTTCTGGTTTACCAGAAATTGAAAGAGCTAGTATTTTTCATGCCTTAAATCAAAAGGCAGTTGCTAGAAAATATGCAAGAGAAAATAATTTAAATTATGAAGAAATCAATGTAATAGTTGCCCATCTTGGTGGTGGGATTTCTGTAGGAATTCATAAAGAAGGTAAAGTAGTTGATGTAAATAACGCATTAAGTGGTGAAGGGCCATTTTCTCCAAATCGAAGTGGTGGTTTACCTACTTATGACTTATTTGAAATGTGTTATGATGATCAATATTCCTATGAAGAAATAAAAAAGAAATTAGTTGGTAAAGGTGGAGTTATAGCATATTTAGGAAGCAATGATATGATAGAAGTTGAAAAAAGAGCTGAAAACGGTGATGAAAAAGCAAAATTAGTTTTTGAATCTATGGCTTATCAAACTGCAAAAGAAATTGCTTCTTTAGCTCCTGTTAATAATGGCAGAATAGATGCAATAATTCTAACTGGTGGAATTGCTTATTCTAATTACTTTGTAGAATATATTAAAGAATCGTTAGAATTTATTGCTCCAGTAATAGTTTATCCTGGTGAAGAAGAGCTAAAATCATTGGCAGCTGGAGCATATAGAGTTCTTAAAGGTGAAGAAGAAGCTAAAATCTATAGATAATAAACTTCATGAAGTTAAAAGGGGGTTAATTGTATGGAAAAGCAAAAAAGAGTAGTATTTGATGAAGAAAGATGTAAAGGCTGTGAGCTTTGTACAACAGTCTGTCCAAAGAATATTATAAAAATGGCAGATAGAATAAACAGCCATGGTTATCACCCTGCTGAAGTTACTGACCAGGATGAATGTATAAGCTGTGGCCTATGTGCTCAGATGTGTCCAGATGTTGTAATAACTGTATATAAAGACGAATAAACTACTCCACAAAAATAAAGGAGGTACTAATATGGGAGAAAAAGTTTTAATGAAAGGAAATGAAGCTGTTGGTGAAGCAGCAATTAAGGCAGGTTGTCGTTATTTTTTCGGTTATCCAATAACCCCACAAAATGATGTGCCTGCATATATGGCTCGTAGACTACCAGAAGTAGGAGGAACATTTTTACAGGCTGAAAGTGAAGTTGCAGCAAGTAATATGGTTTATGGTGCAGCAGGAGCTGGTGCAAGAGTAATGACTTCTTCATCCAGTCCTGGAATTAGTTTAAAAGCTGAGGGTATTTCTTATATTGCAGGTGCGGAATTACCGGCAGTAATTGTAAATATGATGAGAGGTGGACCTGGATTAGGAGGTATTCAACCTTCTCAGTCAGATTATTTTCAGGCTACTAAAGGAATGGCACATGGTGACTTTCGTTTATGTGTATTAGCTCCTTCCTCAGTACAAGAATTAGTTGACTTAACAATGGAAGCTTTTGAAATTGCTGATAAATATCGTAACCCAGTTATGATTGTTGGTGATGGTATGATCGGTCAAATGATGGAGCCAGTTGAGTTTAAGGATGAAGTTGACCCAGATGAATTACCTAAAAAAGAATGGGCAACTGATGGTGCTAAAGGAAGAGAGAAAAATGTTATTAATTCATTAGCCCTTGACCCTCAAAATCTTGAAGATCACAACTGGAAATTAGAAGAAAAATATGAAAAAATGCGTGAAAATGAAGTAAAATATGAAACTTATAATATGGAAGATGCAGAATTAGCAATAGTTGCTTATGGAACTACTGCTAGAATTGCAATTAATGCTATGGAAATGGCTAGAAAAGAAGGTATTAAGGTTGGTTTGATTAGACCAATTACCCTTTTCCCATTCCCAACTAAAGTAATTAGAGAAGCTGCAGACCAAGTGAATTCATTCTTAGCAGTTGAAATGAGTACAGGACAAATGATAGAAGATGTAAAACTAGCAGTAGAAGGCAAAAAACCAGTTAACTTTTATGGTAGAACTGGTGGAATGATTCCTTCTCCTGAAGAAATATATGACAAGATTAAAGAACACCTAGGGGGTGACAAGTAATGAAAAAAGTCGCAGGATATCCAGATTCATTAACAGATAAAGAATTTCATTATTGTCCAGGTTGTACCCATGGAATAATTCATCGTCTAATTGCTGAAGTAATGGATGAATTAGGGATTAAAGATGAAACTATTGGTGTTGCACCAGTAGGTTGTTCTGTTTTAGCTTACGAATACTTTGATTGTGATATGCATGAAGCTTCTCACGGTAGAGCCCCAGCAGTTGCAACAGGTATTAAAAGAGTTCACCCTGATAAAGTAGTTTTTACCTATCAAGGTGATGGAGACTTTGCTTCAATAGGTACTGCTGAAAGTGTTCATGCTGCTAACCGTGGAGAAAATATTACTACAATATTTGTTAATAATGCTATTTATGGTATGACTGGTGGGCAAATGGCTCCTACTTCTTTGCTAGAACAAAAAACTACAACCTCTCCTTATGGTAGAGATGCTAAAGAAGCAGGTCACCCAATAAAAATCACTGAAATGCTTAGTGTTGCTGATGGAGCAGCTTATGTTGCTAGAGTTGCTGTCCATAAGCCTAAATATATACAAAAGGCTAAAAAAGCAATTAAAAAAGCATTTGAAATTCAGATGGAAGGCAAAGGTTATGCCTTA
Source organism: Bacillota bacterium (assembly GCA_051744825.1). Lineage (GTDB taxonomy): Bacteria > Bacillota > Halanaerobiia > Halanaerobiales > DATFIM01 > DATFIM01. The sequence continues at coordinate 6,552 of JBNJDL010000042.1, forward strand.
GTAGAAGTTTTATCTACTTGCCCAACAAATTGGGGTATGAGCCCAGTGGATGCTATTGAATGGTTAGATGATAATATGCTTCCAGTCTATCCTCTAGGAGATATTAAAGACGTAGAGGAGGATGAATAATATGAAAGAAGAAGTAATTATGGCTGGTTTTGGTGGCCAAGGTGTTATGTCTATAGGTAAATTACTCTCTTATTCAGGAATGAAAGAAAATAAGGAAGTATCATGGATGCCTTCTTATGGACCTGAAATGAGAGGTGGAACAGCTAACTGTACCGTTATTGTATCTGATAAAAAAATTCCATCTCCATTATCTTCTAATCCAGATACAATAATAGTAATGAATTTACCATCTTTAGATAAATTTGCTCCACAGGTGAAATCAGGAGGAACTATTTTCTTGAACTCATCTTTAATATCTAAAGAAGTGGAAAGAGATGATGTTGAGGTTATAAAAGTTCCTGCTAATGAAATAGCAAATGAGTTAGGAAATAGCAAAGCTGCTAATATGGCAATGCTTGGAGCTTATGTTGCCAAAAATAAAACAGTAGATATTGAAACAGTTAAAGAATCTCTTAAAAATGTTTTACCTGAAAGAAGACATAATTTAATTCCAATTAATAAAGATGCATTAGATAAGGGTTATGAACTTATTTAGGAATAGAATTAAATAATTATTTATCAAAAAACCTTTCCTTGCTTTTCAAGGAAAGGTTTTTTTGTTAATATATAATAGATAGTGGAATAAATATATTATTGGAGGAGATTAATAATGAAAAATAATAATTTAGTAAAAAAATTTATTGAATTAGTTGAAATAGATAGTATTTCAAAAGAAGAAAGAAAAATGGCTGATAAATTAAAACAAGAACTAAAAAAATTAGGTTTAGAAGTTAAAGAGGATGATACAGCCAAAAAAATTAATGGTAATGCAGGTAATCTCATTGCTTACCTTAAAGGAAATTCATCTTTACCTACTATTATTTTTTCTGCTCACATGGATAGAGTTAAGCCAGGTAAAGGAATCAAAACAATTATTGAGGATGGATATATTTATAGTAAAGGAGAAACTGTTTTAGGTGGAGATGATGTTATTGGAATAGTTAGTATTTTAGGGTTAATAAGAGAATTAAAAGAAAAAAATATTGATCATCCTAATATTATTGTAGTATTTTCTGTAGCAGAAGAAATAGGCCTTTTAGGAGCAAAAAATTTGAATCAATCAGCAATTAGTGAAGGTGATATTGCCTTTGTATTAGATGTTGATGGTGAAATAGGTGAAGTTGTTAATAAAGCACCTAGCCAAAAAAGTTTTAATGCAATAATAAAAGGAAAACCAGCACATGCAGGAATGGAGCCAGAAAAAGGGGTTAATGCAATAAAAATTGCAAGTCATGCTATTTCCAGTATGAACATAGGAAGAATAGATAAAGAAACAACTGCAAATATAGGAGTAATAAGAGGAGGTTTAGCAAGTAATATAGTACCTGACCTCGTGGAATTAGAAGGGGAAGTCAGAAGTCATAAAAAAGATAAACTAAATTCACAAATTAATAATATGAAAAAAAACATTGATAAATATGTTAATAAATTAAATGGTGAAGTAAATTATAAAATAGAGGATATCTATGAAAATTATTATATAAATGAAGAGGAAAAAATTGTTGAAATTGCAAAAAAGGCAGCTAAAATGAGTAATTTGAATTTTAAATTAAAAAGCAGTGGAGGAGGTAGTGATGCCAACATATTTAATCTACATGGTATAGATGCTATTAATTTAGCAACAGGTATGGAAAATGTACACTCAAGCAAAGAACGAGTCAAAATAGATAATTTAATAAAATTGAAAAATTATCTATTAGATATAATCAAATCACTACATTGATAATTATGTATGAAATTTATAAAGAAATTTCAAAAGTGAAAAAGATATTAACAGAAAACAATAATATACAAATTGTTGAAATAATAAGAGAGAATGGTAATAATGAAAAGGCAATAAACTATATATCTTTTGTACCTAGACTTAAAATTAATGATAAAATTATTATAAATACAACAGCAGTAGATTTAAATTTAGGTACTGGCGGTTATCATTTTGTAACTGAAAAGTTAAGTAATAAAAATAGTTTAAATAAAAAAAATAAAAATTTTGGTCATATAATGAAATTACGCTATACCCCTTTGCAATTAAAAACTTTATGTCTTTCAGAAAAACAAGGTGAATTTCATAAAGAAATGAAAAAAATTATTTTCTTAGATGGTATGAAGGTTATTTTTATTCCACTACATAGTTTGCTTGCTCCTTTACTTATAAGTTATAATTATTATAATAAAGATAAAAAAATTATATTTATTATGGCTGAAGGTGGTAGTTTAAATTTAGAATTAAGTAATGAAATCAATCAATTGAAAGAGAAGAATTTACTAGATATTACTATAACCATTGCTAATAGTTTTGGAGGAGATTTTGAGGCAGTAAATATTTTTACTGCTTTAATGGCTGCTAAATTAATGGAGGCTGATTTAGTTGTTGTAGGTATAGGACCTGGTCATGTTGGCACAAATACAGTTTTAGGTTTTAGTGGAGTAGAATTAGCTTTTTATATTCAAGCAGTGGAAATACTTAGAGGTAATCCTTTATTAATTCCACGAATAAGTTTTGCAGATAAAAGAAAAAGGCATTATTTAATTAGTCATCATACTATAACTTTATTAAAAAATCTGGTTACTACTCCAATCGAAGTAGTATTTCCTGATTTGAAAATAATAAAAAGAAATACTTTTTTTCTAAAAAAAAGCAAACATAATTTATTTTATTATAATATCAATAAGATATATCATATATTAAATGAAAGTAATTATAATTTTAAAAGTATGGGCAAGAATTTTAAAGAAGATCCAATTTTTTTTATTACAGCAGGTCTTACAGTTAAAAGATTATTAGAATTTAAAAGAGGTGATTAAAATCGAAAAACTAAAGGAAAAAACAATTAGTAGTGAAATAATTTATGAAGGGGCTGTATTAAATTTAAGAAGAGATAAAGTTATTTTGCCAGATAAAAATAGTTCTTATAGAGAAGTAGTAGAACATAATGGTGGAGTAACAATCTTAGCTCTTAATGAAGAAGGAAAAATTTTAATGGTAAAACAGTATAGAAAAGCAGTGGATAATGTACTTTTAGAATTACCTGCCGGAAAGTTAGAAAAAGGTGAAGAAAGTACTAAATGTGCTAAAAGGGAGTTGTGGGAAGAAACTGGATATAAAGCTGGAAAAATAAGTGAAATATTCACTTTTTATACAAGCCCTGGCTATAGTAGTGAAAAGTTAAATTTATATTTAGCAGAAGATTTAAAATATGATCCAGGTGATGCACTTGATCCTGGAGAATTTATAGAACATGCTGTATTAGATCCATCTGAAATAATGACAAATATTATAAATGGCAAAATCACTGATGCTAAAACTATAATTGCTTTGTTATATTATTTAAATGAAATGGCTGATTCAAATGTCTCTTAATCAATATTTTGCTGATCTTCATATTCACATTGGAAGAGCTAGTTCTGGACAGGCAGTAAAAATTACAGCTTCTGATAAATTAAATTTTTCTAATATTGCTTATGAATCATTGAATAGAAAAGGTTTGGATGTTGTGGGAATAATTGATGCTGCTTCACCTGATGTAATTAAAGATATTGAGAAAATGTTAGAAAGCGGTGAAATGCGTGAGTTAGATAAGGGAGGAATAATTTATCAAGATAGATTATTAATTATATTGGGAGCTGAAGTAGAAAGTCGAGAAGATAACGGAGGTCAAGCTCATTATCTTGCTTATTTCCCATTTTTAAAAAACTTGAAATCTTTTAGTGAAATAATGTCTCAATATATTACAAATATTAACTTAAGTTCACAATCTACTAACTTAAATGGTGCTGATTTATTAAAGATAGTGAAACATTGTTCAGGAATATTTATTCCAGCTCATGCTTTTACTCCTCACAAAAGCTTTTATGGTAATGCTTGTTCTAGTTTTAAAGAAGTTTTTAGTCAAGAGGAGTGGGAAGAAATACCTGCAATTGAATTAGGTTTAAGTGCTGATACTAAATTAGCTGATTATCTTTCTGAATTAAAGAATAAAAGTTTTTTGAGTAATTCAGATGCTCATTCTATACCTAAAATAGCTAGAGAATATAATATCTTTAAAATGAGAGAATTGAATTTTGAAGAATTTAGTTATGTATTAAATAATAAATATAATAGAAAAATAGTTAAAAATTATGGAATGGACCCTAGATTAGGTAAATATCATCGCTCTTATTGTCCTGAATGTAATAAAAGATTTTCTTTAGACAAAACAATAGGAAAATGTCCGATTTGTAATAGTGATAAATTAATTACTGGAGTTAAAGATAGAGTTTTGCATATAAGTAAAAGAGATGAATCACTATCACCGGAATTAAGAGGCGAATATATTTATCAAGTCCCACTTCTTAATTTACCTGGAATAGGAAAAAAAACTCTTAAAAAATTACTTAAAAACTTAGGAACTGAAATGGAAATATTACATCATAGAAGTTATGAAAAAATAAAATCTTTACATTCTGAAAAAATTGCCAAAATAATTATGAAAGCTAGAAATGGTGAATTGGAGATTAAATCAGGAGGTGGAGGTAATTATGGAAAGGTGATTGGTTAAAATAAGTGATATACTGTTCTTCTTTTGCATAATATCATTTAAAGGAGGACAGTTTGATGAAAAGGTTTTTAAATTATTTTTTTCGAGAAAAATTACTTTTAATAATTTTTGTGTTAATAATTTTTTTATCAGGTATTTGTTTTGGGGCTTATGGAATCAAAAATATTGATTATGGTTTAAAAAAAGATTTATATACTTATTTTGAAAAATTTATTGTAGATTTTAAAGTATATGATATGGAAAATAATCTTTTAATTTGGAATGGCTTTAAAGATAATTTATTAAGTTTTATGATTATAGTGCTTTCATCTTTATTTGTATTTACTTTTCCAATTATATTATTTATGATTTTTTTAAAAGCATTTGTTCTTGCTTTTAGTATTTCTTTCTTTTTGGTTGAATATGGTACTAAAGGTTTATTACTGTCTACTTTTTTGATTTTTCCTCAAAATATCTTTTTAGTTACTGCCTATCTTTTTTCAGCAGTAATATCTTTAGATTTATCTTTAAATATTATAAATTATTATAGAGGAGCAAAAAGGTTATTAAATTCAGATAAAATGTTTTATTTTTATAGTTATCTTTTTTCTTTAATTTTAATAATAATTGCTATTTTAATAGAAAGTTATTTAACTCCATATCTATTAAATATTATTAAAGAATTTATTTTAAATTAAATAATTTTGCTTAATCTCCATATTTTTTAAGTTTTATTAAAAATTGAAATTAACAAAAATTAAATTTATTAATTACAAACTTAAATAAATTAATAAATGGCTTGACAAATTTAAAATTGTATTATATAATTTTCTTAAGAATAAATCTAGTTAAATTAATAGAAAGAGGTGTTTTATTATGGCTCACGATCTTATAGGAAAATGTCCAGTTTGTAGTGAAAATCTTAGAATTACAAAATTAAAGTGTCCAAACTGCCATACAGAAATTAGTGGAGATTTTCAATTAGATAAATTTTTACGTTTAAACAAAGAACAGTTAAAATTTGTTGAAGTTTTTATTAAATCAAGAGGAAATATAAAAGAAGTTGAAAGAGAAATGGGAATTTCTTATCCTACAGTACGTAATAAGTTAGATGATGTAATAGAAGCTCTTGGTTATAAGGCTGAAGATAGTCCTGATGATACAACTGCTGAAAAAAGAAAAGAAATTTTAGATTCTCTAGAAGAAGGAGAGATAGATTCCCAAAAAGCAGTTGAAATGTTACAAAAAGTTTAGTTATATTTCTTAAAAATTAAAGTGGGGGGAATAAAATGACAGACGAAAGAAAGAGAATTTTACAAATGTTAGAAGAGGGAAAAATTGATGTGGATGAAGCTAATGATTTATTGTCAACCCTTGAAGGAAAAAATAATGTTGAAAAGAAAAAAAATCATTCTAAAGCTAAATCAATAAAAATTTTAGTTGAAGAGAATGGAAAAGAACAAGTTAATATTTCAATTCCAATGGTTATAGCTAAATCTTTTATGAAGTTTATACCTAAAAGTGCTCAAAAGAGCCTTAATAAACAAAATATTGATGTAGAAGAAATTTTTAATTCTATTGACTCTGAAAGTAATGGAGGGACATTAGTAGATATTAATGATGGGAAAGATCATGTAGTAATCAAAGTTGAATAATTATAAAAAAGAATATTTTTTATAGCCTTCATAATCTAAATTTAAATTAAATAGGTATTAATTTAAATTTAGACTAAAGAAGGCTTTTTTATATTTCAAATTCTACTTTTAATATTTTGCCAATTATTTTTATTT
>JBNJDL010000043.1:0-12976 GCA_051744825.1 Bacillota bacterium
ACAGACCTTCTTGTTTTAATAGTTTCTAAAGCATCAATTTGAAATTTACTTTCTTCAGTTAAAGTCTTAGCAAATTTTTCAAGATGAATTTTATCAATTTCATCAAATCTACCTTTAATTGGACTATCAATATCTAAAACCCCAACTATTCTATCATCACTAAAAAGTGGAATTACAATCTCCGATTCTGAAGCAGAATCACAGGCAATATGGCCCTCAAATTTATGTACATCCTCTACAACATAAGTTTTTTCATCTTCTACAGCACTTCCACATACTCCACTACCAACAGTTATTCTTATACAAGCTGGCAAACCTTGAAAAGGACCTAAAACTAACTCTCCATTTTTCATAAGATAAAATCCTGCCCAATTCACATCCTCTAATTCATTATAAAGTAAAGCAGCTGCATTGCTTAAATTTGCAATAAAATCGTTTTCATCACTAATCAACGCTTTTAACTGTTCATTAACCTGAGTTAAAATTTCTTTTTTTTCGATTGCTAACAACCTCCTTGATTTAAATTTACTAAGTTAATCTTAATTTAGTTAATTAAATTTTATCATAAAGAAGATAACCATGCAAAACTATAATTTAACAGGAGTTTCCCCAAAATTTAATAAATCATACAAAATAGATAAAAGACTCATAAATTAATAATTTATCTATTTTGAATGATTTTAAGCAAATTTTAAAAATGGAGAAACCCCTGTATAATTCAAACAATTAAATTAAATGACAGGCAACAAAGTGGCCATCTTCAATTTCTTTTAATTCTGGGTCATCACCTTTTTTACATTCAGGTCTTGCCTTTACACAGCGAGGATGAAAGCGACATCCATCTGGTATATTAGAAGCAGATGGTATTTCTCCTTTAATAGGTAATTTTTTTATTTTATTCTGATTTCCTGGTACTGGTTCATTTACTGCAGCAATAAGAGCTTTGGTATAGGGATGAAAACTTTTGTCAATCAAATCACCAGCTTTTGCCATTTCAACAATTTTCCCCAGATACATTACAGCTATTCTATCTGTAAAATAGCGAGCTGTAGATAAATCATGGGTAATATATAAATAAGTTAAATTCTTACTTCTTTGCACCTCTTTTAACATAGCTAATATTTCAGCTCTAGTTGAAAGGTCAACCATAGATACAGGTTCATCTGCAACAATAAAACTAGGATCAAGAATTAAATTTCTAGCTGTTGCAGCTCTTTGTCTTTGCCCCCCACTCAACATATGAGAATATCTACCCATAAATTCCTGAGGAGGAGTTAATTTAACATCTTCTAAAGCTTTTGCAGCAACTTTTTCACGTTCCTCAGAGCTTCCTTTTAAACCATGAATTTCAAGCGGCTCAGTTAAAACTTCTCTTATTCTAAATCGAGGATTCATTGATGCATATGGATCTTGAAAAATCATTTGTACATCTCTTTTATACTTCCTTACTTTCTCTTTAGGAAGCTCAGTTACATCTTCACCTCTAAAAATAATTTGACCAGCTGTCACATCCAATAATTTCATTATTAATTTTCCAGTAGTAGTTTTACCACAACCTGATTCCCCGATCAAAGCAAAAATTTCGCCCTTTTTTATTTTAAAAGAAATTCCATCAACTGCTTTAACCCAATTTCTTTTTCTTTTAATCACATCTTTAAAAGAGCGTCTCACAGCAAACCATTTTTTTAAATTTTTTACTTCTAAAATATCTTCATTCACTTAATAACACCTCCAACAGGCCACTTCATGTCCTGGCTCTATTTCTTTTAATGGAGGAACTTCTTTATAACATTTATCCATCGCTTCTAAACAACGCAAATGGAATCTACACCCTGAAGGAGGGTCTAACAAATCTGGGGGAACTCCAGGTATGAATTCTAATTTTTCAACATCTTTATGCAAACGGGGAGTAGCCGCCATTAATCGTTTTGTATAGGGGTGAGCTCCTCCTTCGCTACCATATATTTGTTCATTGCTACCTATTTCCACTACTTTACCTGCATACATAACCATTATTCGATCTGAAATCTCAGCCTCTGTTGCAAGGTCATGAGTAATAAAAATAAATGATACTTCCAATTCTTGTTTTAATTTTTTGAGTAAATTAATAATTTGAGCCTGAACAACTACATCTAAAGCTGTAGTAGGTTCATCACAAATAACAACATCTGCTTCTAAAAACAATCCAGTTGCTATAACTACTCTCTGCTTCATTCCACCTGATAACTCATGAGGATATCTGTCAATTATATTATCTGCTAAACCAACAAGATTAATATATTTTTTAATTCTTTGAAGAGCTTTTTTTTCTGGTATATCTCCTCTGTGATATCTAATAGTTTCTAACATCTGTTTTTTGATAGTATAAACTGGAGTTAAACAATTCATAGCACCTTGGAAAACCATGGATATCTTTTCCCAGCGAACATTTTTTCGTATTTGTTTTTCATTTAATTTTAAAATATTTTTATCATCTAACAATATTTTTCCACCAATTATTTTTCCAGGTGGTGTAGGCATCACCAAAAGAGCTGTTCCTAAAGTAGTTTTTCCACAACCAGACTCTCCAACCACTCCCAATGTTTCTCCCCTTTTAAGAGAAAAAGAAACATCATCTAAACCATGAACCGCTCCTTTACTTGTCAAATAATGTAATTTCAAATTTTGTACTTCTATTTTTTTATTTTCCATAATTATCTACCTCGTCTTTAACTTAGGATTTAGAATTTTATCCATCGCAAAACCGATAAAAGCAAAAGTCATTCCCATTGTCGCAATAAATAATCCAGGTGGAATAACCCACCACCAGAGACCCTGTAATACAGCTCCTCCATGCATTGCTCCATGTAAAATCTGTCCCCAGGTCACTATTGTAGAATCTCCTAAACCAAGTAAACTAACAGAAGCTTCTATAACTATAGCCATAGGAACTCTTAAAGCCATTGAAGCAAAACATAATGGTATAACCTGTGGTATCATATGTTTGAAAATTATTCTACTATGGGTTGCATCTAAAGCATGGGCAGCTTCGATATAAGTTTCCTCACGAATCTGCAATCCCATACTTCTTATTGTCAAGACTGGACCTCTCCAATATAAAGCACACATCATTAATAATAATAACCAGATACTAGGTGAAAAAATAGCACTTAAAACAATTAAAACTGGTAACATAGGAATCCCACGAAAAACTTCAAATATACGCATCATTATAGTATCTACTTTGCCTCCAAAATAAGCAGCTGTTATTCCATAAATTGCACCAATAGTAACTGAAATAATAGCTACTAAAAGACCTAAAAGCATAGCCCATTTTATACCAGCAATAACTCCACTCCAGATATCTCTTTTTGAAGTATCAGTTCCAAACAAGCCAAAAACTTGACCTGATACTACAAGATAGGGATCTTCAATCATAGATTTTTCACCTACTGCAGCAATAGAATAATTAATTTTGTAATCACCTGTTAAAGGAAGAGGTTTTCTCATCATACCTTCAGCTGCTTCTCCAAACAAAACAAACATACTACGAACATTATCTGCAGTAAATCTTTCTTTATTTTCTTCTGATTCATATTTTTCTGCAAATCTATATAATCGTCGAGCCCCTTGATTACCTAAAGATATTGAAATACTTCTATTTCCTGAAGTTCGAATTCCTCTTCTTACTACCTCAATAATTTTGCCATCAGGTCTTTCAACTTCTATATTAATATTTAGATTACCCTGACCATTTGCCTTAAAAACTAAATCTTTGGGAGGAAGATCATAATCAAAATCATAAATAAATGAACCATTTAACATTTTCATTTTTCCCATGTCTTTTATTTCAACTTTACTATCTCTAATAAACTCATGCTCTGCTTTATATTCTCCAAAATAATTAGTCCAAACTGGTGCAGCTTTGCGAGGATTTTCTTCCCAGTAGTTCACATCTCCCCAGCGTTCATTTACCTCTGGAAAAGGAATAATATATGGCTCAAGAAAAATCAAAGATAAAAATACAAAAAATAAAGCCACTCCAACTAAACCATACTTTACCTCTTTAAATTCTTGCCAAAATTCTATTATTGATTTCTTTGTTTCTTTCCACTTAGTTGATTTATCTTCTCTCATTGTTTACCACCTACCTTAATTCTTGGATCTAAAAATCCATATATAACATCAAGAAAGGCAAGACCAGCAAGATATACAAAAGTTGTTGTAGCAAGTAAACCCAATAATACTGGAATATCATTTTGCTGTACTGCTATCCAATATAAGTTACCCATACCTGGCCAATTAAATATTCCTTCAAAAATAAGTCTACCCTGTATAGACATAAGCAAGGACATAACTCCCATTGTAACTATAGGTGGAGCTGCAGCTCTTAAACCATGTCCATATAAAACCTTTTTCTCGGGCAAACCTCTTGCTCGAGCTGACATAATAAAATCTTCCTGTAAAGTTCCTACTACTATATTTCTTGACATATATGCTCTGGCCCAAAATCCAATACAGAGCAAGGTCAAAATAGGAAGTGTCATATGGTATATTGTGTCTATAATAGCTGCAAATCCTTCAGGTGGTGGTACTGAACCCATTCCTCCCGAAGGAAAAATAGGAATAGTATAAACAAAAATCATAATAAATATCATAGCTAACCACCAAGAAGGCATGCCAAAAACTACCATTGTCATAATTGAAGTTGATTGATCTAACTTACTCCCTGGTTTTTGAGCTTTTTTCATCCCCAATAAAATTCCAAGAGTCACATCCAGAATAGCAAATATTCCAAAAAGTAATAAAGTAGGATAAATTTTTTCTATAACTATTTTAAATACATCCCTACTTCCATTTGAACTAGTCAACATTGATGCCTGACCCCAGTCTAACCTTAAAATACCTATAGCCCTCCAAAATATTCTTTGAAAAGTAGGGTCTTCTAAATGATATCGATTATAAAGAGTTTGAACTCTTTGTTCCCGATAAATTTGAATTTCTTGAGGAGTAGAATCGGTCATTCCCATTATTTCACCTTGAACCATTTCATGAATCTGTGACCTTAATGTTTGCTCCATGACTACATTAAAAATTGCTGAATAAAGAAAAATAATAATTACAAATGATAAGAGCATAAAGAAAATTCGTTTTACAATATATCTTCCAAACATTTTATCACCTCTACTTTTTAAAAAAATCAATTATATAATTATGCCCCCTATTACAGGGAGCATAATCATTAAAGTTACTTTCTTTCTTAATATACAACAATAAACTCTGTTATAGTTGAAGGAATAGAATCTCCTAATTCAGCTACTGCCAGAACTGTATAAGATTTACCTGTTTCTAAGTCTTTAGTATATTCTCCTGGAATTTTAGCTAAAAACATTCCAAGTCCAACATATTCTGCTTCAAATTCAATTTCTTCATCATCGGTTATAAGCATAACTTTTACATCACCTTCCGGTGCAGGTTCAGAAGTATCATCTGGATATAATACTTTATCAACATCAACTCTAAGTGATATTTCCTCACCTTTTTCAGCCATTATAGGAACATTAAAATCTTCTATAACTAATCTTTCTCCTTCAAATACTTCACGCCAGTAGCCAGGTTCATGAGGATATGTTTCATCTCTAAAAGCTGATAATTCAGCATAATTGGCGGATGTATCAAAATCAGATACATAATAAGGGCCATTAGCTATATAAGCATGACCATATTCATCAATAAAATCTATAGCTGCCTGATATCTTTTAATAGCTTCATCAGCAGTAATAAAATCTTTAATATAAACTGGTACATGACGTTCTTCAATCATTGCCACTAATTCTGCTCTAACATCTTTAATACATGTTGGGCTTCTTAATACATCTGTTTCTTCAACTCCAGCACCAGGACTAAATCCCCAATTAGTGTCACTGACTCTTGGACCATCAACTACCATTCTTTGTAAAGCTTCTACTACTTCCCATACAACTCCAACAGAAGGTTGAGAAGCAGATACTGTCCAGTCAGGAATTCCTCTGACTGCAGCTCTAGTTTTATCAGCAGGGAAGTTAAAATTATAGTAAGATTCTACAGTTTCATTTTCAAAATCCCAGACTCGAGCAACATTAGTCATCCCAGACTGAGCTGCTTCATATTGTGCATTATAATAAGGATCTCCTTCATGAGTTTTGGTTCTCCATTGTTCTACAAAAGCTTCTGCATATAGGTAATCAACAATATCCATTGCTTCGCCATGATGATATTTGCTTGATTTGAAAGCATATTTACCATAACTAAAACTATTTTCTCCAGCTCCAATTTCAACCCATTCATTTTCATATGGGTCATAAACTAAAGCATCAGCTGGTACCTCAATTTTACCTGCTAATTCTTCATCAACAAAATCTACATCAGATTTGTAATCTAAAAGAACACCTCTATCCCAGACAAAAGAACCAGTAGCTGGACTCTCAAAAGCTGCTCTATCTCTTAATAAATCAGCTATATTTTGACTATATGCATCTGTTAAACCATCAGGGCCAACAGGGTTCCAGGCTGACATAAAGAGGTCACCACGAGCAGAATATTGAGTAACATTCAGTGTACCATCAACAGTAGGAGTAGTTGTTAATGAATATCTATTTAAACCATCACCTAATCCATAAATCATTCTTTCTTCAATTCTATCTGCATTTGATACAAAAAATGAATCTGTATAAGCAACATAAATTCTAACTGCTTCATTTATACCAATATCTAGACCTTCTATAGCTGTATCCCAATATTCTTCCTCAGTTAAAACTTCACCACGATAAGCTTTTTGAGAAATTTGATCTAATTCTTCATGTTGATATTTCCATTCTGGTCCTTCAGCAAATCCACCAGCCATAAAACCATACCATGGTGCGTGCATTTGAGCTACAATATGTTCCCAATATCTTCTGGTTGCTCCTGCTAACCAGCCTTCAGTATATATATGCCATACCATATCTGCTGGATCTCCATATAACCATTCTTCTGTACAACGACTACGATCCCAGAGAAGTCTCTCTACTTTAAAACCTGCTCCTTCTAATTTATCAGCAAAATAATTTCCTAATCTTACTCTACCTTCAGGGTCATCTACCCTGATTAAGAAGTTAATAGTTACAGGTTTATCATCAAATAACCAATAATCTTCTCCCCTAACTAATCTACCTTCATTTTCAGGTAATTTTGCTGCTTTTTCCATTGCTGCTTCTATATTTCTAAAGGCCTTTTCTTGATCTCCCTCAGGTGTCATACCATGTTTGTTGGCCAATAAATTATAGCGATAAGTACCAGGTTGACCAGGTATAGCCATGGTATACATAGGTCCTCCAGCACCATCAAGAATTTCATCAATTACATATTGCCTATTCATTAACCAGTTCATTTCATATCTAATTTCTCTAATTGCAAATGGATTAAACTCCTCTTCTCCATCTACTTCCCAGGTATAAGGAGCTTTATTAGGAATTGGGTTCATTGAAAGACTCCAATAACTACCTGGTACTGAATAAATATCTAAAGAATCCAATGTATCATCAGCTAAACCAAAAATCTGAGGTCCATCTAAACTCTCCAAAAACACATCTGTTGTACCGGCTGCAGTATCCTGAATACCTATTTCTTGCTGCATTCTTACATCAAAATAAATTTTATCTGCCACAGGCCCTTTTTCTGCAGCAACTAAACCTGGTAATGCAAAAATTGTTAGCAACAAAATGACAAGAGTTAATTTTGATTTCATTTTATTCATCTTATCCCCCTTTTAAAAACCTTATTAATAGTTATTATCAAATTTGATCAGTAAATCTATCCCCCTTTCGTATAATAATTAATATACAATTTGAAGCTAAGATATGATATTTTTTTAATAAAAAAACACTTCACTAGTATCAATAGCGAAGTGTAAGAAATATAAAAATATATTCTATTACAAATACAAAAGGATAATTATGATTTTTGAAGAAATATTAAATATAAAGGAGATGATTTTTAATGACCAATAAAAACTTTCAAAAATTACAAGAAGATTTACATAATCATACAGAAGACCTTGTCTTAGATCAATTAGAAAATATATTAAGCAAAGAAAAATTCTCAAATGTTTGTCAATGTGAGCAATGTCTTTTAGATATGGCTTCTTATACCTTGAATCGGATTCCTGCAAAATACATTGCAAGTCATAGTGGAGGAATTCATGCCAAATTGGCTGAATTTGAGCAACAATATATAGTTGATATAACCTCTACTATTACTCAAGCTATAAAAATAGTTTCAAAAAATCCTAGACATGATTAAAATTATATAAAAAAATGGCGTGGGTATTTGAATGAACTGCCCCACGCCATTTTTTTATTAAGTTCTATTGTTTTAAATATACAATCTCTCAAAAATTTCTCTTAACTTTTTGTTTTCTCTTAATATCTCAAGTGAAATAGCTGCATGGCCTGTAGTATAACCATTTCCAACTATCATTTCTACATCTTTACCAACACCTTCTGCACCTAAAGCAGCTTTAGTAAAGCTAGTAGCCATACTAAAGAAATATACTAAACCTCCATCTTTAGTTGGTAGAATGGAGCCCATTTCTGTATTTGGTATATTTACATTATTTATTACAACATCTACTAATTCTCCATCAGTAGCTTCTTTTACTAATTCTAAGACTTCAAGTGGGTTGGTTGCATCTCCTTGAAGAACTTCATCAGCTAATCCTAATTCTCTAATCCTTTCAGTACTGGAATCACTATGTCCCATTCCAAGAACTTTACCCGTTACTCCAGCACGTTTTTTAGCTTCGTGAAGACATAACATACCTGACTTACCGCCAGCTCCAATAATTAATACATTATCTCCAGGTTTAACAAGTTTGGCAGTTTGAGCCGCTGCACCTGCTACATCCAGAACAGCTAATGCTAAAGTTTCTTCCATATCTTCAGGTAATTTAGCATATATTCCACTTTCAAATAATATAGCTTTTCCATCAATGTGTACTTGATCAATATCTTTTTTTACTTCTTTTATTTTATCAATACGAAGAGGTGTCAAAGAAAGTGAAACAAGGGTAGCTATTTTATCTCCAACTTCTATATCCCTATCTTCTAGGGCAGGACCAATTTTCTCAACAGTTCCAATCAACATTCCACCAGAGCCTGTAACCGGATTATGATGTTTACCTCTTTTCTTCACAATTTCCTGCATTTTTTCTTTAATTTTTTCTACATCTCCACCTGCTGCTTCCTCTATTTGAGTAAAACTGGCAGAGTCAATATTGAGAGTTTGCACATCAATCAAAATCTCATTATCATAAATCTCCATAGTATTGTCAATTCTTTCTGCAGGCTGAGGTAATACTCCTTTTGGTTCTAAAACACGATGAACTCCATACTTGTTTCCTTTTTTCATTTTTATCACACCTTTCTTTTTATTTTAAAGCCAAAATTTCTCTTGCTTCATCAGGTGTTGCAACTTCTCGTCCTAACTCATCGGCAAGTCTAACTATTCTTTTAACTAATTGAGCATTACTTTTTGCTAACTCACCTTTTTTATAATAAATATTATCTTCAAAGCCAACTCTTGCATGGCCTCCCATCATTATTGCATGAGTAGCCATAGGTAATTGATGTCTTCCAACTCCAGCAACTGTCCAACTGGCATCTTCAGGGATTTGATCAACCATAAATTGCAAGTTTTTAACTGAAGCCTTCATAGCACCTGGAACACCAAGAACAAAATCAAAGTGTAAATGTTTATTTAATAAGCCTTTTTTCTTAAGATATAAAGCATTATGAATGTGACCTACTTCAAAACATTCTAATTCAGGTAAAATATTTAATTTATCCATTTCTTTAGCAAAATTTTTCATTAAAGGTAGATCATTTACAAAAACATCATTTCCAAAGTTGGTAGTTCCACAATCAAGGGTTGCCATTTCTGGCTCTAAATAAACTGGTTGTATTCTTTCTTCCCAGCTCATTCCAGCAGCTCCACCAGTGGAAGGCTGAATAATAGCATTGACATTTTTTTCTTCCATAGCCTTAATAGCAGCTGCAAAAACTTCCTTACTTTGAGTAGGATTTCCATCTTCATCTCTAACATGGACATGGATTATAGAAGCTCCAGCTTCTTCAGCTTTTTTTGCTTCTTCAGCTAACTCTTCAGCAGTTATAGGAAGATTAGGATTATCTTCTTTAGTAACCTCAGCTCCACAAATGGCAGCTGTAATAATTAGTTTTTCCATATTATAATTCCCTCCTATTTTCTTTGCTTTTCTTTTGGAACAACACAGGTTCCACTTGCCTTAGCAACTACAATAGGTTCATCTAAAACATCACAGGCAGAATCTGCTTCTGCATCTTCAGCAGGTTTTATTACTTTTTTAGCCACAAATTCCATTTTTCTGGAAGTATTACCCTTTTCAACTATCTTACCTGTTGCTTCTATATAATCTCCAGCATAAACAGGAGCAGTAAATTCTACATTATCATAAGCTAAAAACAGTCCTTCATCACCATCATTTCTAATCAGTAACTCTGTAGCTACATCACCAAAAAGTTCTAACATTTTGGCTCCATCAACTAAATTTCCAGCATAATGAGCATCATTTGTACTCATTCTCAATCTAATCAAAACTTCTTCCATTTCTTTGCCCTCCTAAAAAATTATTTTTAAATTATACTCTATCTTCATCAACTAAAGTTTGAACAATATAAGAAGCTACATCAGGTGGTAAAGTTCCTGGACCAAATCCTGCATCAAAACCTAATTCTAAGGCTAATTCATGACTAATTCTTGGTCCTCCTAATACTAAAAGAAATTCATCTCTTAAATTTTCAGCTTCTAATAATTCAACTAATTCAGTTAAATTTTTAATATGCACATCTTTTTGAGTAACTACTTGTGACACTAAAATTGCATCAGCATCTTCTTTTACTGCTTTTTCAATTAATTCTTCATTAGGAACTTGACTTCCCATATTAAAGGCATTTATTTCTGGATATCTTTCTAAACCATATTCTCCAGCATATCCTTTCATATTCATAATCGCATCTAAACCAACTGTGTGAGCATCTGAACCAGTACAGGCTCCAACTACAGTTACCTTTCTTCCTATATTATCTTTAATAAAATCATTTACTTCATAATAACTCATAGTATCAGTTTCCACTTTTGCTACTTTTATTTTAGTAGTATCAACACTATGTTTTAGTTTTCCATATAATACATAAAAACTAAAACCTTCACCTAAGTCTTTTGTTTCAACAACACTTACTTCTTTAAGTCCCATTTTATTTGCTAATTGTCTAGCAGCTTCACTTGATTCTAAACTAGCTTCAAGAGGAAGGGTAAAGCTAAGTTGAACCTTGCCATCATTCATAGTGTCACCATATGGTTTAACCTTTGTTTTATCTACTTTCATTATATATCAAGCCCCTTCCTAAATAATGTTAGAAATGGATTATAGTAATCTTCATCTTTTTCTATTACACCATCTGCTCCTTTACCACCTGTTTTAGGTCTAGAAATATCAGCAAACATTCCATCTTCTAATGCCTGCATAAGGCCTTTATCTGCTATTTCTTCTAACATTTCTGTAGTTTCTTCTAATACTTTATCTGCTCTCTTTTGTATTTTTCCATCTTCTTTAAATTTAATTTCATCACCAAGGTGGCGAGCATTGTTGAATACATATTTTGCATTTTCAATACTTAAAGCTCTATCCTGTAAAAATGGTGTATGAATAGCTTCTGTTAACATTCCTAAAAGTTGTATTCCCTGTCCAGTCATAATAGAAGCTAAATTAAACATTCCATCCATTATATGACCTTTAAAAATATCACCTGTCATATATTTTGTTGGTGGCATGTACTTTAAAGGAGCTTTAGGGAAAATCTGTCTTATCATTTGTGCCTGTGCAATTTCCATCAAAAATCCATCTTCTATTGAAGGATCCATTTCAAAAGCATGGCCTAAACCTAATAATTCAGGTTTTAATCCTGATCTAAGTCCTAACTCTTCATTAATGAATTGTGATGCCAAAACAGTATGAGCTTCTTCCACAGCATCAGCTGTTGTTAAGTAATTATCTTCACCTGTATTGATGATTATTCCAGCATGAGCATTAATCATTCTAGAAAAATACTGGTCAATAAAAGTCCTTTTCATATTTATATCCCTAAATAAAATTCCATACATTGAATCATTAAGCATCATATCCAATCTTTCTATAGCACCCATAGCTGCTATTTCTGGCATACACAATCCAGAACAGTAATTAACTAATTGAATATAACGACCTTCTTCTTTCCCTACTTCATCAAGACCTTCTCTCATTATTTTAAAATTTTCCTGGGTTGCATATGTTCCACCAAAACCTTCAGTTGTTGCTCCATATGGTACATAATCAAGCAGGCTTTGAGCTGTACTTCTTATAACGGCAACTATATCTGCGCCTTCACGAGCTGCTGCTTTAGCCTGTTGTAAGTCTTCGTAAATATTTCCTGTTGCAACAATTACATAAAGCCATGGTTTAGGTCCAGTAGGTGTTTCTTTTTGTAACTCTTCTCTTTCTTTTCTATTAGCTTCAATTTGATCATACATATCTTTTGCTACACTATTAACAGCGTTTTTCACTTCATCTAAATCATGTTCTGGCAAATCAACTAAAGAAAGTTTTCCTTCTCCTACTTCTTCAGCGATTTCTTGAGGAGAATTATCTGTTTCGACCATAGCATTACCAATCCAATATGCTATTCCTTTGTCTAACTCTCCACTTTGTAAAACCTGGTCAACTACAACATTAGGTAATGGAATCTCTTCAGCATCAATTCCATCGATACCTAAGAGTCTTGCTACAGTTCTTTCTACAGTAGTAGTAGTATTATCATCAATGTGAACTTGAATTCCATCAGCAATTTTTTGGGCTGCTTTTCTTGAACGATTTACTAAATTTTGATCAACATTTAACTTTTCTTCC
>JBNJDL010000044.1:0-12940 GCA_051744825.1 Bacillota bacterium
TTTAAAAGCAAATGCATATTAGGAGCATCTACATCACAATCAGCAATAACATGATTTTTTGCTAAAGCAGAAAAATTAGCACTGAGAGTTGTTTTGCCTGTTCCTCCTTTACCACTAATTACTGTTATTTTTTTCATCTATCTCACCTTCTATTACTGAAAATAGTTCTTTGAATCTTTCTTTCCATTCATCCATTTCCTTTACAAAAGCTATTCCATCAGAATAAAGTTCAGCAATTTCTCTATTAAATGGTATTTTCATTAAAATATTTATATCTTTTCTTTCACAAAATTCTTCTATTATCCCATCTTCTCCCTCTTCAGAACGATTAATAATAACTCCAAAAGGAATATCTATTTCTTCCATAACCTCAACTGACATTTCTAGGTCATTTAATCCAAAGGGAGTAGATTCAGTAACTAAAATAGCATAATCACTATCAACTGTAGCTTCTATTGTAGGGCAAGTTGTTCCTGGAGGTGCATCAATAATAGTAGTTTTATTATCATCAATATGTTCTTTAAGTGCTTCAATAACAGGAGTAGAACTTTCTTCACCTATATTCATTTCACCTTGCCAGAAATCTATTTTGCCCTTATTGGCGCTTTTATCGTATTTTAATTTTCCAAGTTCACGATCTTTTTCTGTAATAGCATTTTCTGGACAAACAATTTTGCATCCTCCACAGCTATGGCAAACTTCTGGAAATACCATAACCTCATCTAACATCATTGCTAAGGCATTATACTCACAAAAATCTACACACTTTCTACAAGCTGTGCATTTTTCCTGATTAATTTCAGGTATTTTTCTATTTACAGGTATATAACCTTCTTCAAAATCTGGTTCTATAAAAATATAAGAGTCTGGTTCTTCCACATCAGCATCCATCAACTGTACATTTTCTAAAGAAAGAGCAAGGTTTGTGGAAACTGTAGTTTTACCTGTTCCACCCTTGCCACTAAGTACTGTTATATTCATATTATCACCCTATTTTTAGTGTTCGTGTTGCGCTTCATTTGTAGGTTCATCTGCTTCTTCTAACTCATCATTTTTATAAGCTTTAATTGCATCTTTTATATTTCCTTCAGCAAGATAAATTTTCATCTTAAGCTTATTAAGACCAGTAAAAGCTCTTGGCCCAATTCTGGGGGTAAACATAATATCTGCCTTTTGATCTGCTACAATTTGTGCAGCTTCTACACCTGCTCCACTTGCTGCATTTTGAGCAGTATTGTTAACAAATTCTACCTCTTCACTATCAATATCTACCACTGCAAAAAATGGAGTTCTTCCAAAACGGGGATTAAGCTCTGCATCTAAACCATTATTATTTTTAACTGGCATTATCGCTTTCATTCAAACCACTCCTCTATATTTTAATTTATTTTTCACTAGTTTAGATTATAGCACCATTATAAACATATGTCAATAATGAAAGTTTTTATAGATTTTTCTAAATTAAATTAATTCTTAGAAAATAGCTAAAAGACTCATAAATCAATAATTTGATACATCTAACAATTCACTTACTCAAGAAATAAGGTAAGCTCAGCTAATGAGACATCCCTGTCTCAAGCTGAGCTAAAAACATCGTGTTTTTAGACCTTATTTCTTGATTCAGTTCATTTAGATGTATTAACAAATAATTGATAAAATTCGTTATTTATCTATTTTCTAAGAATTAAAACAATATAATAAAAGAAAATTCTTTCTATCAAAACATTAATTTGATAAATTTGGAAATAAGGTTTTTATTATTTTTTTTGAGTCTTCATTAATTACATAATAATTTCGCTCAAGTCCATTTTTTTCTACTTCTAAAATATTTAAGTCCTTTAATTTTGACAAATGTTGTGAAAGAGTAGATTGAGGTATATCAAGACACCTTTGCATTTCTGAAACATTATAGCCTTCTTTTTCTATTAAACCTTTTACTATGCACAATCTTATAGGATGAGAAAGCACCTTTAAAATTTTGGACTTCTCCTCTATTTCTTCCATATCTTTTAAAATATTTTCCATAAATTTCAACTCCTAGATTTTTTTATGAAAATTTATCTTCATTTCTATATTCATATATTAAAATATTATTTCCACTTTGTCAATAAAAGAAAATACTGAATAATTTCAATTTTTTATTGACTTTTTATTTTATATATCATAATATATAAATATAATAATATTTGTCACATTTTGAAGGGAGGTTGCAAAAACTCTTTTTATACTAACATTAATGAAAAATATCTCAAAGTTTTAGTTAACTAAATTTAATTATCGAAGGAGGGTTTGCCTTGAATAAGATTAAAAGATTTATTTTTACAGCCACTATAATCTTTTTGTTTTGGCTGGCTTATACTTCTTCTTTAGCAAAGAATGAAGTTATCACAGGTCTTATTGTGTCTTTAATTGTTGCTTTTTTCACTTATGAAAGTTTTACAAGAGTCAGTACAGAAAATAATATTGTCAAAAGATTTCTTTCTTTTCTGAAATATCTCCCAATTTTTATTATTGAAATGATAAAAGCTAATATTGATGTAGCTAAAAGGGTTATAAATCCATCTCTACCAATTAATCCAGGCATTGTAGCTATTAAAACTGATTTAAAATCAGATCAAGCCAAAATGCTTCTAGCAAATTCTATAACTTTAACCCCTGGTACACTTACAGTTGACATAATTGATGACACACTTTATGTCCACTGGATAGATGTAGAGAGTGAAAAACCCCAGCTTCAAAAAAATATTATTGCAAGTAAGTTCGAAAATTTGATTAAGGGGGTTTTTTAAGTGTTTGATTTTATATTATTATTCATTCTAATAGCCGTTATTTTGGGGGCAATAAGATTGATAAAAGGGCCTAGCTCTGCTGATAGAATAGTGGCCTTAGATACTTTAACAACTGTTGTAAGTTCTCTTTTGGTTTTACTCGCCTTAGTTTTTGAGAATAATATTTTCTTAGATATTTCATTTGTTTTTGCTGCTTTATCATTTACAAGTGTTATTGTAGTAGCCCGTTTTCTTGAAGGGAGAGGTTAATCTATGCTTATCTTAAGTGTTATTGGATATATTTTAATTTTTGTAGGAGCCCTATTTTTGTTTTTAGGTTCTTTAGGCTTAATTAGAATGCCTGATGTCTATAATAGACTACAGGCTGGTACTAAAGCAACAACCTTAGGTGCCTTATCAACTATTATTGGAGTTGGTTTAGTAGAACCTAGTTGGTTATGGAAAACTCTTATAATAGCAACCTTTATAGTATTGACTAATCCTATTGGAAGTCATACAATAGCTCGCGCTTCTCGTAAAAGCGGAATAAAAACAACTGAAAAAACCACTATGGATAAATATGAAAAAAATGTACTTAAAATTGAAAGTGGTGATGCAAATGACATTTCTCTATAGTTCTCTTATTTTACTTATGCTAATAAGTGGAATTGCTGCTCTTCTTTTTGACAATCTTCTCAATTCTATTATTGCAGCAGGATTAGTAAGTTTAATTGCAGCAGCTCTATTTTACTTCTTAAAAGCACCTGATGTAGCAATGACTGAAGCAGCTATTGGTGCTGGTTTAACAACTGCCATTTTTGTTATTGCCCTGCGCAAGACAGAAGGGAGTGAAAATGAGTGAGATTTAGAAATATATTGGCCTTAATTTTAGTTTTATTAGTAGGTTTTTTCCTCTTGGGAGCTTTTACTATTAGTCCTGAAAATGGTGAAATAGCTTTGAGTAATTTTGGAGAAGCTGAAATAGGAAATAGAACAGCTCAAAAATACATTAATAAAAATGTAAATACAGATAATAATGAAATTATTTATAAAGAAAGTAAAAATGAAGAAAGTGGCTCAGCCAATATGGTTACTTCTGTAGTTGCAAATTATCGTTCCCTTGATAC
Source organism: Bacillota bacterium (assembly GCA_051744825.1). Taxonomy (GTDB): domain Bacteria; phylum Bacillota; class Halanaerobiia; order Halanaerobiales; family DATFIM01; genus DATFIM01. The sequence continues at coordinate 3,896 of JBNJDL010000044.1, forward strand.
TCTAGGTGAAGTAAGTGTCCTCTTTTTAGCTGCAACTGGAGTTGGTGCAGTTCTGTATAGTAAAAATAATAAAGAGAAAAAATTTATTGTAGATGAAGGTTCACTTATCTTAAAAACTGGAATAGATATTTTATTTCCTTTATTAATACTAGCAGGAGCCTATATTTTCATTCATGGTCACCTTAGTCCTGGTGGAGGTTTTCAGGGTGGAGCAGTTATTGCAACTGCCTTTTTACTCAAATTTTTAGCTAATAAAGATTATGAATTAGCTGAAAGAAAATTAAAAATTGTTGAAGGATTAGCAGGTGTCACTTTTGTTGCCTTAGGACTTTATGGTTTAGCTGTAGAAGGTTCTTTTTTAGCTAACTTTTTAAATACAGGTGTAGTTGGTGAACTTTTTAGTGCAGGTATTATACCTATTATCTATATAGCAATTGGTTTAAAAGTTGGCTCAGAATTAACAAATATTATTAGTAATTTGATAGAAGCTTAAATAAAAAATGACTAAAAGGATGTGATCTCATTGATTAGCTTCCTGGAGAAATGGTCTTTTTTCGGTGGATCGATTCTCCTTATCTTAATTGGCCTTTATGGAGTAATTGCCAAAAAAAACCTAATCAAAATTTTAATTGGCTTAAGTCTAATGGACACTGGAGTTAATGTTTTATTAGTTTCATTAGGTTATGTAAATGGTGGCAGTGCTCCAATTTTAACATCAGTTATAAAAAGCAATTCTGGTGCCTTTGTAGATCCTATTCCTCAAGCTCTTGTCTTAACTGCTATTGTAATTGGTGTAGCAATTTTAGCTTTAGGACTGGCTGTAGTAATCAGGATTTATGATAAATATGGTACCCTTGATATTAGCAAAATAAGGGGGTTAAAATGGTGAATCCAGTATTAATTATTGCCGTACCGCTCTTAATCGCATTTTTAATGCCTTTTTTCAACTATATACACAAAAAATTACCTGCATTTTTGGCTCTTTTAACCACAGCCTTTAATGTATTAGTTATTTCAAGAAATTTTGCAGCTATAATGTCAAATCCAATGGTTATTGAAATAGGTGGCTGGCAACCTCCCTTTGCAATAAACCTTTATATTGGACCTTTGGCTTTACTTGCTGTAACAGTTATAAATGTTGTAGGTTTAATATTATCTATTTACAACTTAAATCATGATTATGAGATTAATGATAAATTCTATCTTTTATTTTTGATGATTATTGCCGGTGCTTCAGGAATGGTAATGACTGGTGATCTTTTTAACCTCTTTGTATTTATTGAGATAACCAGTGTTGCTGCCTATGGATTAACAATATTTAATAGAGGAGAAAGCTATGAAGCTGCCTTTAAATATATAATTATTGGTGCTATTGGCTCTGTATTTTTATTAATTGCAATTGGCTTTACTTATGCCAGTGTCGGTACTTTAAATATGGCCGAAATTTCTCATTTAAGTTCTAATCTAAGTCCAAATCTTATGAGAATTATTACTCTTCTCTTTATGATTGGAATTGGAATAGAAGCAGAACTTTTTCCACTTAACTTATGGGTTCCTGATGTATACAGCGAAGCTCCAACAAGTGTCACTTCAATTTTAAGTGGGGCAGTATCTGTAGCTGGTATATATGCTTTAGGAAGAATATTTTTCACTCTTTTTCAAGATCCAGCTTTATTTAGTTATTTAATGATAATTGGGGTAATTACTTTAATAGTTGGCGAATTGGTTGCCTATAATCAAGAAAACATAAAAAGAATGCTTGCCTATTCGAGTATAGCTCAAATGGGGCTTATTGTTACTATAATTAGTATTAACACTTCTGAAGCTATAGCTGCTGGACTTTTTCAATTAGTTAATCACTCTATTTTAAAAGTTCTACTATTTATTAGTGCCGGTGTTTTAATCAAAGCGGCAGGTAGCAAAAAAATCAAAAACCTGAATGGTCTAGGAAGCAAAAAACCTATTGCCTCTCTTGGATTTAGTATAGGTGCAATGGGAATCTTAGGTGTTCCTTTCTTTAATGGCTTTGTAAGTAAATTAATGCTTATAAATAGTAGTTTGAATGCAGAAAAAATTATATTTACAGGATTAATACTTTTTGCAACTATAGTAGAAATCGGCTATTACCTAAAAGTTATTCAAAAATTATACTTTTCAAATAGAGATAAAAAGGTATTTAAAACAGCAAATATTTTTATCCCCGTTTTAGTTTTAACTATCTTTGTTTTTGCCTTAGGGATTTATCCAGAATTAATTACAAATACCTTAAATAAGGCAGCTAGTGAATTAATTACAAACACTGAATATATTACAAATGTGTTAGGAGGGATGTAGGATGTTAATAAATTATATTTTCATCCCCATTATAGCAGCATTTTTTGCCTATCTTTTAAATAAAAAAGGAAAATATATAGGAAGTATAATTACTTCTTTAATATCAGCTTATATACTTTATCATTTGATAGGTTTATATGGAAATTGGTCTCTAACTCAAAATATTAATTTAAGCATAATGGGAAATGATCTTCAATTTCTTTTTGCAAACAACCCACTATCCTGGCTTTTTGGGATTATGACCGCCAGTGCAACCTTGTTAATTTCAATTTTTACTATAAAATCTCAAGAAAATTACAAGTTAAGTTCAGCTTTTAACTTCAATTTTCTAATCTTGTTTGGAAGTATTATAGGAGTTGTTTTTGCTAATGATTTCTTAAGTCTCTTCATTTTCTGGGAACTTATGACCTGGACTTCCTTTTATATAATTTCAGGTGGAAAAAAGACAATGGCCAAAAAATCTGCTTATCGCTACTTTGTTTTAAGTGCAGTTGGGGCCTATACAATGCTTATGGCCATCTTTATGATCTATAGTAAAATAGGAAGTTTTGCAATTGCAGAAACAGCAGATTATTTACAGGGAATTTCAACAACTCATTCCCTTGCTCTAATGTTTATGTTAGCCTTACCTTTTTTAACAAAAGCAGGACTCTTTCCTGTTCACATCTGGGTTAAAGGAGCTCACGGAAATGCACCAAAAGAATTTTCTCCTTTTCTCTCAGGTTTAATGTTAAAAGTTGGTATTTATGGTTTAATGATAGTATTTTTCCTCTTACCTTTTTCTAAGGTTATTGAAAATACAATTTCTTATAGAGGATTATCTATATTCAGCTATTTATTTGCTCTCTTTGGAGCTATAACAACTGTTACAGGTACAATACTTGCTATTAGACAGGAAGATATGAAAAAATTAATTGCCTATTCTTCTATTTCACAAATGGGATATATTATCATGGGAATAGCAATTGCTACACCTCTTGGTTTAACTGGAGGATTACTGCATATGATGAATCACCTTATTTTTAAATCAGCTATTTTCCTTGCTTTAGCTGCAGTAATTTATAGAACAGGTACTACTAAGATGTATGAAATGGGTGGTCTTATCTTTAGAATGCCATTAACCTTTGCCACTTATCTTACAGCAATAATAGCTCTGGCTGGTATCCCACCAACAAATGGTTTTATTTCCAAGTGGGTAATCTATCAGGCTCTTATTGAAAAAGGTTATATATTCTTGGCAGTAGCCGCTTTCTTTGGTAGTATTGGATCTTTTATGTATGTGTTTAAACCTTTAAGTACTGTATTTCTAGGACAGTTAAAACCACAACATGAAAAAATAAAAGAAGTTCCATTTCTTATGCAACTTCCAATGTATATATTAATGATTTTAATGGTACTCTTTGGAGTTGTTCCAGGAATACAAATGAGTATTATTTCTAAGATTGCATCTTTTGTAGGAATAGAAGCAGTCAATTACTCTCTATTTACTATTGAAGGTGCATATGGTGCCTGGAATTCACTAATTATTTTCAATATCTTCACAGGAGGTTTTGTTTTATCTCTCTTTGTATTTATCCTTGCTAGAAAATCAAAATTAGTAGGATTACTTGATACTTATACCTCAGGTGAATATATGAATGATGCTGAAGCTTATCACTATGCATATCAATATTATCGTCCTTTTGACAGAATGTTTGATAGTTTTGCAGCTAAGAGCTTAACTAGGGCGTACGAAAGCTTAGCAGAAAATATAGCTAAAATAGGTAATGGAATCCGCAAAACAGTAATTACTGGTAATGGGCAAAGTTATGCCTTCTATGCAATTCTGTTCTTTGTGATTCTTGCCATTGCGGGGTGGATAATATGATAAATATTTTAAGCACAACTTTACATTTTATCGGAATTACAATATTTAGTGCAGCTTTAGGTTTGTTTTTTATGGGGATAGCAAGAAAAATTGTAGCAAGAATTCAAAAACGCTATGGCCCCCCTATTTATCAACCCTATTTAGATGTAATAAAATTATTTGGTAAAAAGGCAATAACTCACGGTTTTATTTTTGACTTTGGAACTATAATGGCCTTTGGAGGTGTAATTGCCACACTCTTTTTCGTTCCTCTTGGAGCCTGGACATTATACAGTCTTAACGGCACAGTTATTTTGATAATCTATTTATTAGCCATCGCCTCTTTAGGAATGGCAATGGGAACAGTTGGTTCTGGTAACCCTCAGGCTTCTTTAGGTATTTCCAGAGCTCTAACCCAGATGCTAGGTTATGAACTACCTTATTTAGTTATTCTTTTTGGCTTGATTTACAAATATCAAACTTCATCAGTCTTTGGCTTAGCTCAAGCTCAAGCTGGAGGGATAATGAATTGGAACCTTTTTGCTTATCCTATAGCAACTATCTTAGCCTTTGTCATTCTTATTGGAATGATGGGCAAAAAACCTTTTGATGCTATGATAGCTCCTTCAGAAATAGGGTCTGGGCCAGTTGTAGAATCTGGTGGAAAATATCTAGGTATGATGATGTTACAAAAATCAATCACAATAATTGTTGAATTAGCTCTATTTGTTAACCTCTTTTTAGGAGGCGCAGATAATATTTTAAGTTTTTCTATAAAAATGCTTATCGTCTGGATTTTAGCAACTATGGTTGGAAGTTTATTCCCAAGATTTAAAATTGAAGAAGGGGTAAAATTCTTCTGGAAATGGCCACTTATAATTGCCATAATTCAAGTTTTATTTATTATCTATTAGAGGAGGTTTTTTTAAATGAAAGAAAAATACAAGAGAGGTAAATGGAAGGAGTTTCTTGACTGGGCTCAAAATAAATCTCTCAGTATGCTCCATTACTGTACAGGTTGTGGAGCAATTGAGCTTCCTCCAACTATGACCTCTCGTTATGATATGAGTCGTTTTGGAATTGGACAGGCTGCTACACCTAGACAGGCAGATCTGCTTTTAGTAACAGGTTATTTGAGTACCAAAACTCTAAGAAGATTAATCTATACCTATGAACAAATGCAGGAGCCAAAATTTGTAGTTGGCTTTGGTTCATGTACCATAAATGGTGGAATGTACTGGGATTCTTATAATACTATTAAGCAATTAGATAAATATTTGCCTGTAGAACTTTATATTGCAGGATGTATGCCCAGACCGGAAGCTATTTTAGATGGTTTTTTGGAGTTAAAGCAAAAAATTGATAGTGGAGAAGCCAAAGGATATAAGGAATATGAAGAAAATATAGAATTTTATCATAAAAATCAAGAAGAAGTACTAGGGGAGGTTCAGAGAACACAATGAGAAATGAAAAAGAAGTAATTGAACTCATCGAAAAAAATCTTTCTCCTCTTAAGACTAAAGTAAAAAGAGCTCAAAATATTTCAGTAAAATTTGAACCTGAAGATACTATTCAAGCTTTAAGCTTTTTGAAGTCAAAGAGTTATAAACAGCTTTCAACAATAAGCTGTGTTGACTGGATAGATGATAATGAATTTGAATTAGTTTATCACCTCTATTCTTATGATGATTTCATTAATATTAGTGTCAAAACAAGAATAGATAGAAAAAAAGCTAAATTTGTGACACTCAAAGAAGTCTGGCCAGTAGCTGAATTTTATGAAAGAGATATTCATGATTTCTTTGGGGTTGAATTTGAGGGTAATGATAACTTAGAAGAATTAATTCTTGAAAATTGGAATGAAATCCCCCCAATGAGAAAAGATTTTGATACTCGCAAATTTGTAAATGATGAATATGAATGGAGGGATTATGATGGACAAAAATACACAGACTGAAATATTTTTTGGTCCTAACCATCCAGGTGTTCCTGGAAACTACGGAATTATCTATGATTTTGAAGGAGATACAGTTACTGAAGCCAAAGCTAATGCTGGTCATCTCCACCGTGGTTTTGAAAAATTAATGGAAGAAAGAATCTGGATAAAAAATACTGCTCTTGTTCCTCGTATTTGTGTTGAAGAACCTGATATTAACGAAATGGTCTATGCTATGGGCTATGAAGCTATTGGTGAATTAGAAGTACCGGAAAGAGCTCACTATATTAGATCAATAATCTTAGAATTAGCTAGATTACAGGGCCATATCTTCTCTATTGGAGGTAATGCTGCTGGTATTGGTCAATACACAGTAATGCACTGGGGAACATTAACAAGAGATTATATACTTGATATTTTTGAAGAAATAACAGGTGGAAGAGTTTATCATATCTATATTCGACCAGGTGGAGTTAGACAGGATATAAGTGACAAAACTTTTGAGAAAATACTTGACTTAATGGATGACCTAGAAGAAAATCGCCTTCCAGATTTAGACAAGACTCTTTTTGAAAATCCTAATACCCAAAAACGTTGGAAGGGTACTGCTGTAATAACAGCTGAAGAAGCAATGGAAATGGGAGCAACTGGCCCTGTATTGAGAGGGGCTGGAAAGGCTTATGATGTTAGAAAAATGATGCCTTATGCTGCCTATGATAAAGTAGACTTTGAAATACCTACAGGTGAAAATGGTGATGCCTGGGATAGGTTAAATGTTGCTAGAAAAGAAATGACCCAAAGTATAAAGATAATCAGACAACTTATAAATGACATTCCTGATGGCCCTGTAAAACTTGACTTAGGTAATGCTTTAAAATACAAGATCCCTGAAGGTGATGCCTATGTTAAGATAGAATCAAAAAGAGGGGAATATGGTTATTATATGGTTTCTGATGGAGGGCTAAAGCCTTATAGAGTTCATGTTAGAGGAGCTTCTAATCCTCTAGGTCTTTATGGTGTTAGAGAATATTTACCAGGTACTAGAGTAGCTGATGTACCAGTTTGGGCTAAATCACTTGGTATCTGCCCACCTGAATTTGATAGATAAAATTATAAAGTGAGGTGAAATAAATTGTCTAAAGATAAAAAAAGCATCTTTTCTCCAACTACAGCCTGGAAAAATTTAGCTAAAAAGCCTGAAACAGTTCGTTATCCAGCTGAGACTAAAGATGCTGCTGAAAGATATAGAGGTTTTCATATAAATGATTTAGATGAATGTATTGGTTGTTCAACCTGTCAGGAAGTTTGTGTAAATGATGCAATAACAATGATACCTCTTGATGATGTGCCAACTGAGGAAGGACAACGTAATGAAAGACCACAAATTGATTATGGCCGCTGCTGTTGGTGTGGACTTTGTGTAGATGCCTGTACTACTGGCTCTTTAGAAATGAGTAGGGATTATAGTTATAATGATATTGATCCTGATACCTTTATTATTACTCCTGAAGAAAAAAGTATTAATAAAGTAGAACACCCTCTTGGTTATTTAAGAGATGATGATTCAGATCTTCTAGATTTAGAAAGAGTCGATATGGAAATGTTAGAAGCAGAAGAAAGAGTAGATTCATTTGTAGAAATTGTAGAGGGCTTTTCTAAAGAACAGGCAGAAAAAGAAGCTTCCCGTTGTGTTGAATGTGAGATTTGTACAGACACCTGTCCTGCTAATATGAATATTCCTCAATATATAAGAGGTATATTTGATGAAGACTTAGATGAATCTTTACAACAAATTTATGAAGATAACCCTCTTCCTGAAGTTTGTGGTAGGGTTTGTACTCATAAGTGTGAAGGGGTTTGTTCTCTAACCCATAGAGGTGAAGCTGTTTCTATTCGCTGGTTAAAGCGCTATGCAGTTGATAATGTAGATTCTGCTGAATATAAGAAAGTTTTAGGAACAGAAAAAATCGAGCAAAATGAAAAGGAAATTGCTATAATAGGTGCAGGACCTGCTGGCCTATCTGCTGCTCATTACCTGAGTGTTATGGGCTATCAAATTACTGTATATGAAAGCAAGGAAAAAGCTGGTGGTATGATGAGATACGGTATTCCTGAATATCGCCTCCCTTATGATGCCCTTGATAAAGATATTAATTATATCAAAAGCCTAGGTGTAGAATTTATTTTTAATACTAAAGTTGGTGAAGATATAACAATTGATGAACTACATGATAAATATGAAGCTGTTTTTGCAGCTACCGGTCTTCATAATGGTCGAAGCACTAGAGTACCTGGAACAGAAAATAACAATGTTTATCAGGCAGTAGATTTACTAGCTGATATAGCAAGAGGTAAAGAAGTTCCTACCACTGAAAAGATAGTTGTAATTGGTGGAGGTAATGTGGCCATGGATATAGCTCGCTCTATGGCAAGAATACAAAAACAAGAATATGGTGAAGTAAATGTAACTGTAACTTCTCTTGAATCTGAAGATATTATGCCTGCTGATGAAGAAGAAATTGAAGAAGCACGCGAAGAAGGAGTAGTTTTTGAGCCTGGTCGTGGACCAAAAGAAATTAAAGTAAATGAAGATGGCTCAATCGCTCAAGTATGTACTAACTGTTGTGTGTCTGTATTTGATGAAGAAATGAACTTTAATCCAACCTTTGATGACAGTGATATTCAGAACTTAGAATGTGATATGGTTATTGAGGCCATAGGACAGGCAGGAGACAATAGTTATATCGATGATTATTTGGATATAGAATATGAGGGCCCAAGAATTAAAATAAATGAATATAGTCAAACTTCTGTTGACTGGCTCTTTGCAGGTGGTGACATTGCTAAAGGCCCAGATGTTATAAATGCTATTGCAACTGGCCATGATGCAGCTATCGGTATAGATAAATATCTCAATGGTGAATTATAA
>JBNJDL010000045.1:0-12915 GCA_051744825.1 Bacillota bacterium
TGAATTAGTGGAAAAATTAGATTTAAATAATTTTGAAAATAGTCAAGGTGAGTTTTTAACAGAAAATCTTTTAAGAGGTGATATGATGAAAATAGCTATAGGATCTGATCATGCTGGATTTGAATTAAAAAAGGAAATCAAAGATTTATTAGAAGAAAAAGGACTTTTTTATCAAGATATGGGAACTGATTCTAATGAATCAGTAGATTATCCTGATTTTGCTTATAAAGTGGCTAAAGGTGTTGCAGATGATAATTTTGATAGAGGTATATTAATTTGTGGTACAGGTATAGGTATGTCTATTGCTGCTAATAAAGTTGACGGTGTAAGAGCTGCCCTTTGCCATAATGTTTTTTCTGCTAAGGCCACAAGAAATCATAATAACTCTAATGTTTTAACTATGGGTTCTCGAGTTGTTGCAAAAGGTTTAGCAAAAGAGATTGTAAAAGCCTGGTTAGGAGAAGAATTTGATGGTGGAAGGCACGAAAGAAGAGTAAATAAAGTAACTCAAATAGAAAGAAATGAATATAAATAAATTTTTTAAAGGATGAAAAAAATGATATCTAATTATTTATTAATTTTAATTACAAGTTTAATAATATCATTTTTACTTACTCCAGCTGTAAAAAAGTTGGCCAAGCTTATCAATGCTGTAGATTTGCCAGGAAAAAGGAGAATTAATGAAATTCCTATCCCTAATATTGGAGGTTTGGCTATCTATGCCTCATTTGTGATTACAGCGTTAATTTTTCTAGAAGTTAATAAAACACTTATAGGAATTTTAGTTGGAGGAAGTTTAATAACTTTTATAGGTTTTATTGATGATAAATATGAAATCTCTCCTTTTTGGAAATTATTAGGACAAATTTCAGCAGCAATTATATTAATTATGTTTGGAATTAAAATTGATTTCATAACTAATCCATTAGGAGGATTATTCTATCTAGGTAATTGGAGTATTTTCTTTACTATAATTTGGGTAGTATCTATGACTAATGTTGTTAATCTAATGGATGGTTTAGATGGCTTAGCAGCTGGAGTTTCTGTTATTGCAGTTATTACTCTCTTTTTTGTAAGTCTACAGGAAGGGCAATTTTTAACTGCAAGTATGGCTATTATTTTAGCAGGTAGCACAACTGGCTTTCTTTATTTTAACTTTCATCCTGCTGATATCTTTATGGGTGATAGTGGCTCAATGTTTTTAGGCTATATTTTGTCTGCTATTTCAATTGTTGGTGCTCTAAAAAGTGCAGCAGCAGTTACCTTAGTTGTACCTATTTTAGCTTTAGGTGTTCCAATTTTTGATACCATTTTTGCTATAATTAGAAGATTATATAATAATAAACCTATTGCAGAAGCAGATAAGGGCCATATTCATCATAGACTATTAGCTTTAGGTTGGACTCAACTAGAAGCAACTTTAATAGTTTATAGTATAAGTATTTTCCTAGGTGCAACTGCCCTAATTGTAAATAGTAGTTCTAGTGAAGTGAGCATATTCCTTATATTATTTGTTGTGATAGGAATAATTTTTGGTGCCTGGAGAATTGGCATTTTTGATGTTAATCTTCATTCAGAAAAAAATCAAATGGAAGAAAGCAAGTTGTAAAAAAACTCAAAATTGTTTAAATAGTTCTATTTTAACTTATAAAAGAGGTTTTTTAGTCAAAAACTAGAATAAATAATAAATAAAGCAATGTTTAAAAGAATATAAAGGGGCTAAAAAATGAATAATAATATGGATTGGCAGCAAATAGCCCAAGCTTTTGGTCTTTTAACTTTGATTGGAATTACAATTCTTGCTAATATTGCTGTAGGATTTTGGCTGGGCAAATTTATAGATAATTTTTTCCACTTTGACATGTTTTTTAAGATAATTGGAATTATTATAGGAGTAATTTCAGGATTTTATTCAGTTTATAGATTAACTAATGGTATTTTAGGTGATAATAATGAACACAAATAGCCCGGCAGAAGCAGAAAAAGAAGTGATTAAAAAAACAATTTTTGTTGCTTTAATTCCTCTCACATTTACAATCATTATGGGAGAAAAAGAGGCTCTCTTAGGTTTGATTTTTGGTTTATCAATTAGTATTTTACTTTTTCGCTTAAAAAGAATAAATATAGAAAAATCTTTAACTATGAGTTCAGATAAGGCAAATACATATATTAGAAATCGTTATTTTCTTAATCTTTTAATTTATTTTGTGGTTCTTGCTGTAGCAATTAACAATTCAAGTATAGATTTTTTGGCAGTTGTTGTTGGAATTTTATTAATGAAATTTACTATAATTGCTATGGCATTTATAGATAATATTAAAAAAAGTTTTGAAGAGAAAAAAGATGAAAGGAAAGGAGGATGAGCTTATGAATCCAGGTCCAAAAATTGTTGGACATTTATTTGGTATAGAAGCTTTACCAATTTCAGATACACTAATAGTATCCTGGGTTGTAGTAGTAGCCTTAATTATTATTGGAAAAATTATAGGTAGTAACTTAAAATTAATACCAGGTAAAATTCAAAATGGAACTGAGATGTTAATTACAGCTATTGAAGGACAAATTGAGCCAATGTTACCTGGGGAAGGCAGAAAATTTCTTCCTTTTATGGCAACTATATTTATATTTGTTGGACTTTCAAATATAGCAGGGGTTTTACCTGCAGTTCCCAATCCAACAGGTGATATTAATACAACGTTAGGTTTGGCTTTGGTAGTCTTTATTTTAATGCATATAGAAGGTATTAGAGAAAATGGATTATGGGGATATCTCAAAGGTTTTGCTGAGCCAGTATTTATATTATTACCAATTAATATAGTCAGTGAATTTGCTAAACCAATTTCCCATTCTTTTCGTCTTTTTGGTAATATAGTTGGTGGCGGTATAATTATAACTTTATTATACCAAGCTGCACCCTGGTTAGTTCCAATACCAATTCAACTTTGGTTTGATTTGTTTATTGGCGTTATTCAGGCTTTGATTTTTGGTATGGTAGCCATAGCCTATGTTTCAGTTGCAAAAGATGGCTAATTACTTATATAAAATTAGATGATTTTTTGAAAGGAGGAAATAACAATGGTAGAGTTTTCACAACCTGTTATTGATGTTATTATAAGTGCTTCTGCATTACTTGGAGCTGGCTTTGCTATGATTGCCGGTATTGGTCCTGGTATAGGTCAGGGTTATGCTGCCGGTAAAGCAGTTGAAGCTGTAGCAAGACAACCAGAAGCAAGAGGTAATATTATTACAACTATGCTTTTAGGTCAGGCTGTAGCTGAGTCTACAGGTATATATTCACTTGTCATTGCTATTGTTTTAGTATTTACCTTTGCCTAAAATTAATATTTTTTTCTAATGATGAGGGCTTTTGCCCTCATCATTACTTAGAGTTTTAGGTTATGGCTAAGAGTTTGTTTAATAATAGGATACTAAATTAACAATTTAATTATATTTGTTTTAAGAAATATGCCGGGAGGTGAGATGTAGTAAATGATAAATATTAATACTACTTTGCTCTGGGAAGTTATTAACTTTTTCGTTTTACTTTGGTTATTAAAAAGATATTTATATACACCATTAACTGATATGCTTGACAAGAGAAAAAATAAGATTGAAAGTGATCTTCAAGAAGCGAAAGATAAAAAGAAAGAAGCACAAGAATTGAAAGAAAAATATGAAAAGCAATTGAGTGAAGCTAGAAGTGAAGCTCAAGAAATTGTTGAAGAAGCTGAAGAAAGAGCTAAGGAAAAGGCAAATAAAATTGTCGAGGAAGCAAGAGAAGATGCTCAAAGAATCAAAGAAAGAAATGAAGCTGAGATTGAGCAAGCTAAAGAGGAAGCAGTTGCTGAATTGAAAGAAGAAGTATCATCTATTTCTCTTATGGCAGCAAGTAAATTCTTGCGTGAACAGTTAGATGAAGAAAAACATAAAAAATTAATAAATCAATATATTGAAAATCTTGATGAAAAAAAGCTTGGTGAAGCACAATGATTCAAAATGAAATAGCAAAAAAATATAGTCAAGCCATATTTTCTTTGGCAGAAGAAAATGATAAATTTATAGAATTCAAAAAGGATTTAAATAAAGTATGGGATATAATTTCTGAGAATGATGAATTACAAAATGCTCTTTTTCACCCTCGAGTTCAAATCTCTGAAAAAAAACAAATTTTAACAAGATTGTTTAACGGTGAAATCTCAGAAACATTATTTAACTTTTTAAGTTTATTAGTAGATAAAAGAAGAATATTTTATTTAAAAGCGATTAATGATCAATTTAATAATTTAGTAAATAAGAGAAAAAATATTTTAGAAGTAGAAGTAGTATCAGCAATTGAACTTGATGATACACTTAATAAGAAATTGAAAGATAAAATTCAAAAAGAATTAGATTTTGAAGTTATGTTAAAAAATACTGTTGATCCTGATATTATTGGTGGCCTTATTTTAAAAATAGGTGATAAAATAATTGATGGTAGTATTCAACAGGAAATTAATGATTTAAAAGAAAAAATAGAACAAATTCCAGTAAGTAAGTTAGGGGTGGAATGATATGAATCTGAAACCAGAAGAAATTAGTTCAATTATTAAAGAGGAAATTAAAAATTATGAATCAAAATTAGAAACAGTTGGTGTAGGTACCGTTTTAGATGTTGGTGATGGTATAGCTCATGTTTATGGTTTAGACGATGCTATGTCTAACGAACTTTTAGAATTTCCTAATGATGTTTATGGTATGGCACTTAACCTTGAAGAAGATAATGTAGGTGTAGTTCTCCTTGGAGATGAAAAGAAAATTGAAGAAGGAGATACAGTTAAAAGAACTGGTAGAATTGTTGAGGTGCCAGTTGGAGAAGAAATGTTAGGTAGAGTTGTAAATGCTTTAGGACAACCACTTGATGGTAAAGGAAAAATCAATACTGATAAATATCGTCCAGTTGAAAAGAAGGCTCCAGGTGTTATCAAAAGACAACCTGTTGAAACTCCATTACAGACTGGGCTTAAAGCTGTTGACTCTATGATACCTATTGGTCGTGGACAGCGTGAATTAATAATTGGTGATAGACAGACTGGTAAAACCGCTATCGCAATTGACACTATTATTAATCAAAAAGATACTGATGTTAAATGTGTTTATGTAGCGATTGGTCAGAAAGCTTCTGATGTTGCTGCAATTAGAGAAAAACTTGCCGAATATGGTGCTATGGAATATACAACAATAGTTACAGCAAGTGCAAGTGAGCCAGCACCTTTAAGATATTTGGCTCCTTATGCTGGATGTGCTATTGGTGAGCATTTTATGTATGAAAATGATGAAGAAGTTTTAGTTGTTTATGATGATTTATCTAAACATGCTGATGCTTATCGTGCTATGTCACTACTCTTACGTAGACCTCCTGGGCGTGAAGCTTATCCAGGTGATGTGTTTTATCTTCACTCTCGTTTACTTGAAAGAGCAGCAAAACTTAGTGATAAGGAAGGTGGAGGTTCATTAACAGCTCTTCCAATTATTGAAACCCAGGCTGGAGATGTTTCAGCTTATATTCCAACAAATGTTATATCTATTACTGATGGTCAGATTTATCTAGAAAGTGAATTATTCTATTCTGGAGTAAGACCAGCGATTAATGTTGGTATTTCTGTTTCTCGTGTTGGTGGAGATGCCCAAATTAAAGCTATGAAAGATGTAGCCGGTACTTTAAGATTAGATCTCTCTCAATATCGTGAACTTGAGGCTTTTGCTCAATTTGGTTCAGATTTAGATGAATCAACACAGCAAAAATTAAATCGTGGTGAAAAAATAGTTGAATCACTTAATCAGGCAGAAAATTCACCAATGGAAGTTCAAGAACAAATTATATCACTTTATGCTGTTGTAAATGGATATCTTGATGATATACCAGCAGATAATGTTGAGCGTTTTGAAGATGAGCTTCTTAGTTTCATGAATAGTAATTATCCTGATGTTGGGGATGATATAATTGAAAATGGTGAGTTAACTGAAGAAATAGAAGATACTCTCAAAAAAGCTATTGATGAATTTAAAGAAAACTTCCAGGTTAAAGAAAATAGTATGATAGCTAGTGTGGATGAAAATGAAACATCTGAAGATGAAGATGACGATGTAGAAAGTGAAGAATAATAGGAAAATAAATAAAATCTTTACTCTCAATTAATAAAGGTTGAAAGTTAGAGGTGAGTACTTATGGATTCGATGCGAGATATACAAAGGCGCATTGGCAGTGTTAAAAATACTAGAAAAATAACTAGAGCTATGAAAATGGTAGGTGCTGCTAAATTAAGAAGGGCCCAAGATAAAGCAGAAAGTGCAAGACCCTTTCTGAATAAAACTAGAAAAGTTTTATTAAATGTAAAAAAACACAGCCGTAATGCAAATCATGATTTATTAAATGAAAAAGATGGGAATAAACATCTTTACATATTAATAACTGGTGATCGTGGTTTATGTGGTGCCTATAATTCAAGAGCTATAGATAAATTAAAAGAAAGTTTAAGTAAAGATGAAGAAAACAGTATTTTAGCTATAGGTTCAAAAGGAAGAGATTATTTTAAGAAAAGAGATTATGAAATAATCTCAGAATATGTACAAATCGAGGATTATCCAGGATTTTCTTTAGCTAGAAAAATTGGAAATGAGGTAATATCACTTTTTAAAGAAGACATGTTTGATAAAGTTAGTTTGATTTATACTCATTTTGAGTCAGCTTTAACTCAGCAAGTGAAGGTGATTCCTTTTCTTCCAGTTGATGAACCAGAAGGAAAAGATAAAGATGAAGTTCAAGTTGAATATCTTTATGAACCTTCAGCTGATGAAGTTTTGGATGTTATTTTACCTCAATATGTATATAATGTTCTTTATTCCTCATTATTAGAATCAAAGGCAAGTGAATATGGCTCAAGAATGACAGCCATGGATTCTGCTACTGATAATGCAAATGACATGATTGAAGATTTAACAAAAACTTATAATAGAGCTCGTCAAGCTGAAATTACTACTGAAATTACAGAAATTGTTAGTGGTGCTGAAGCTCTTAAATAATAGTTTGTAAAGGAGGAATTTTCGTGAGTGAGTCACAAAACATTGGGCAGGTTGTACAGGTGATTGGACCTGTAGTTGATTTAGAATTCCCTAGTGGCAACCTACCCAAAATATATAATGCGATTCGAATTGATAATGAAGAAAGTGATATTCACTTAACTTTGGAAACAATGCAGCAGTTAGGTGATAATAGAGTAAGAACAGTTGCTATGGATTCAACTGATGGTTTAGTTAGAGGTATGGAAGCCAAAAACCTTGGCCAACCGATAAGTGTACCTGTTGGTGAAGGTGTATTAGGTAGAATCTTTAATGTTCTTGGAGAAACAATTGATGAAGAAGGTGAAGTAGAGGCAGAAACTCATAAGCCTATTCACCGAGATCCACCAAGTTATGAAGAACAAGAGACATCAGATGAAATTTTTGAAACTGGTATAAAAGTTATTGACCTTTTAGCACCATATACCAAAGGTGGTAAGGTAGGTCTCTTTGGTGGTGCTGGTGTTGGTAAAACAGTTTTAATTCAGGAATTGATAAATAATATTGCTATTGAGCATGGAGGTTTTTCAGTCTTTGGTGGTGTTGGAGAGCGTACCAGAGAAGGTAATGACCTTTATCGTGAATTTAAAGAAGCAGAAATTCTAGATAAAGTTGCTATGGTTTTTGGTCAGATGAATGAGCCACCTGGAGCTAGAATGAGAGTTGGTTTATCAGCTCTTACTATGGCAGAACATTTTAGAGATGAAGGTGGAAAAGATGTCCTTCTCTTTATTGATAATATATTCCGTTTTATTCAGGCAGGCCAGGAGGTATCAGCTCTTTTAGGTAGAATGCCTTCTGCTGTTGGTTATCAGCCAACTCTTGCTGGTGATGTAGGAGCTTTACAGGAAAGAATTACTTCAACAAAGAAAGGGTCAATCACTTCTGTTCAGGCAGTTTATGTGCCAGCAGATGACTTAACTGATCCTGCTCCTGCTACAACTTTTGCTCACTTAGATTCAACAACAGTTCTATCAAGATCTATTTCTGAAAAAGGTATTTATCCTGCAGTTGACCCACTTGATTCTTCATCTAATATTCTTGAGCCAAGAGTAGTAGGAGAGGAACATTATAATGTTGCAAGACAGGTACAGGAAACTTTACAGCAGTATAATGATCTCCAAGATATCATAGCTATACTTGGTATGGAAGAATTATCTGAAGAAGATAAGATTGTTGTTAATAGAGCGCGTAGAATTGAAAGATTTCTATCACAGCCATTCTTTGTTGCTGAGCAATTTACTGGTACTCCTGGTAAATATGTATCTATTGAAGATACAGTTAAAGGATTTAAAGAAATTCTAGAAGGTAAGCATGATGACCTTCCAGAAGATGCTTTCTTTATGGTTGGTACTATTGAAGAAGCACAAGAAAAGGCAGAAAGGCTTGAGGCAGGTGAATAATTAATGTCTACAATAAAGTTAGATATTGTTACTCCAGAGAGAGTAGCTTATAGTGAAGATATAGAAAGATTAGTAGCTACTGCAATTGATGGAGATATCGGGATACTTCCTGGACATACTCCACTTGTAACTGGATTAGTTCCATCTGTGCTCAAAGTAATAAAAGATGGGAAAGAAATATTGATTTCAGTTAGTGATGGATTTATGGATGTTAAACCTGAAGAAATAAATGTTGTTGTAAGAACAGCTGAATTTCCTGAAGAAATTGATGTTGAAAGAGCAAAAGCTGCTAAACAGAGAGCTGAAAAAAGATTAGATAAAAATGATAAAAAAACAAATGAAGCGCGTGCTAAATCAGCTATGCAACGAGCAATAGCTCGTATAAATGCAGCTAATAAACAAAGAAAATAATACTTTTGGCCCCCATCATGGGGGCTTATGTATTTTAAAAATTGACTAATTGATGATATAATATAATACAGCTTTAATATTCGAAAGTTAAGAGATGATAATTATAGAAATAGTATTTTAAACTAGGGGGTTTAAAATGCCTGATAATAAAAATGAAAAAAGTGATTTAGAAAAAGCGGCTTATCATGGAGCTCATGGTGCTCCTGAATTAAAAAAAGATGAAAAAAATAGATATTTAAATGAATTTCGTGAAAGAGTTATTTGTTATCTTAATTATGATCAAGTAATAGAAGAAGCAGTTTACCCTGAAGTTATAGAAGCAATAAAAAGTTCAGAGGCAAAAAAATTGATTATATCAAGGGATGTTGAGTTGAATCAAACCCAGGAATATATAGATACTGCTAAAAATGAAGGCTTATCTTTTAAAAGGGTTGATTCACCTGAACATAAAGGAGAAATTTCTCTTCTTGTCGCTTCAGATAAGGTAGTTAATGTTGATAAAAAGGAAATACCTGACAGGCGAGAAAAGTTGAAAAAGAAAGGGATACCTGATACTATAATAGATGGTGTAGGTCAAAAATTATGTCCAAAATGTTGGAAACTATTGCAAGATAAGGCAGAAGAAGAAACTATAAATTATAAAAAGATATCCTGGTTAGAACGTTTAACAGGAGAAGATTGTATTAATTGTAATTAAAAAAACTATTCAGGTAATAAGTTATAGTGTGAAGGATAGATTTAACAATCACGAAAAATATTAATATGAATATACTATAGCTGTATTACCTTTAAAGGTGATTAGAAATAGAAAGGGGCTTTTAAAGGTGGGCAAATTTTTAATTGAAGGCGGAAGACCTTTACAGGGAGAAATTACAGTAAGTGGAGCTAAGAATGCAGCATTACCAATAATTACAGCATCACTGCTTGCTGAAAGTCCCAGTACTTTACTGGATATTCCTACTTTAAGAGATGTGTTAAATTTATGTAAAATATTAGGTGATATGGGGGCAAAAATAGAAAGAAAAGATAATGAAGTATATATAGATCCCCGCTCTTTAAACAAAGCTGAAGCAGATAGTGAATTAGCAAGACAATTAAGAGCATCATATTATATATTAGGAGTAATGCTAGCAAAAGAAGGAATAGCAAAAACTAGTTTACCTGGTGGTTGTAATATTGGTAATAGACCTATTGACCTTCATCTCAAGGGTTTTAAGGCTCTTGGAGCAGAGGTTAACCTAAATCATGGGATTATAGAAGTAAAAGCTGAGCATTTAAAAGGAGATAAAATTTACTTAGATTATCCCAGTGTTGGAGCTACAATTAATATTATGTTAGCTGCAACTATGGCAGAAGGTCAAACTGTTATTGAGAACGCTGCTCGTGAGCCAGAAATAGTAGATTTAGCTAATTATTTAACTGTTATGGGGGCTAAGATTAAAGGTGTCGGTACTGATTTAATCAAAATTGAAGGTGTGGATAGCCTTGAAGGGGCAGAACATAGAATTATTCCTGATAGGATTGAAGCTGGTACTTATATGATTGCTTCAGCCCTTACTAAAGGTGATGTGTTTGTTAATAATGTATTAACTGAACACGTAAAACCACTTATTGCAAAATTACATGAGATGAATGTAGAAATAGAAGAGGAAATAAGTGGGGTCAGAATTAGTGTTAATGATGAATTGCAGGCTGTTGATGTAAAAACATTACCATATCCAGGCTTTCCCACTGATATGCAGTCACAGATGATGGTGCTGTTAACTCAGGCTAATGAGAGTAGTTTGATAATTGAAACAGTATTTGAAAATAGATTTATGCATGTAGATGAATTAAAAAGAATGGGAGCAAATATAAAATTAGATGGACACAGTGCTTTAGTAAAACCTAGTAAATTAACTGGTGCAGAAGTAGCAGCTGCTGATCTTAGAGCTGGCGCCGCTTTAGTTTTAGCAGGATTAGTTGCAGAAGGTCAGACTGAAGTTCGGGATATATTTCATGTTGAGAGAGGTTATGAAAATATAGCTGATAAGTTATCAACTATTGGAGCAAAGATTAAGAAAGTTGAATAATTTATTACTTCTACTCCCCTTTTTAAAAGCATATATATTATTAAGCTTTTTGGGGGAGTGATTTTTTGATTAAAAAATTTTCATTTTTTGTAGTAATCTTATTTATTATTATTATCATTATCCCCTTTTTTATTACTAAAGGGATTTTCTTTTTTGACAATAAAGATAAAGATGAAATAATGATTAAAGTTTATAATGCAAAATTAGAAAAAACAGAAGAAATGGAATTAGAGGATTATTTAGTAGGAGTAGTAGCGGCAGAAATGCCTGCTAATTATAATATAGAAGCTTTAAAAGCTCAAGCAGTTGCAGCTAGAACTTATGCTGCCCAAAATCTTGAAGAATTTGGTGGGAGTGGAAGTAAAAAATATGATGGCGCAGATATATGTACAGATTTTCGTTACAGTCAAGCCTGGATTAATAAAGAAGAAATGAGAGAAAAATGGAGTTTTCTTCCTTTTTTTTATTTTTATAATAGAATTCTGAAAGCAGTTGAAGAAACTTCCGGTGAAGTAATTACTTATAAGGGAAAGTTAATTGATGCTGTCTATCATAGTAATGCTGGAGGGATGACAGAAGATCCATATTATGTTTGGGGTAGCAGACTTCCGTATTTAAAAAGTGTTGAAAGCCCTTATGATAAACAAAAAGCAAAAAATTATCAATTTAATTATAATTTTGAATTAGAAGAAGTAGATAAGCTTTTAGGGACTTCATTAACAGAAATTATTAAAAATGGTGAAGGAGATCCTAAAATAATTCCATTTAGTGAAAAAAAAGTAATAACTATCTTGGAAAAGACTATTAGTGGGAGAATTTCAAAAATAAGATTTGGTGATAAAATAATTGGAGGTCAAGAACTTAGAAATAACTTATCTTTACCATCTAATATGGTAGAAATTGAATTAAAAAATTCGAAGATTTTTTTTGAAGTTAAAGGAAATGGTCATGGAGTTGGAATGAGTCAAGCGGGTGCTGATGGTTATGCAAGGTATGGCTATAATTACAAAGAGATATTGAATCACTATTATCAAGGAGTGAAAATTGTTGAATTGAAAGATTTAAATTAAAATAGAAAGTATAAAAAATACCTTCCAGGAAATAATAGTACTGGAGGTGTTTCTTTATGGAAGATAAATTTAATTTTAAAAAGAATTTGTATATTATTTTTCTTTCTTTTGTGTTTATTGGAATAGTTATTGCCATATATACTAGTGATTTTGAAAATAATGATAGTCTAGAAACTGAGATAATTAAAGAAGATATCAGTGAAGAAGAAGTAGTTGAAAACTCAAATGAAAGTGAAAGTACTGTTGCTTTTCAAGAAAGTGATAGAGTTGATAGCTTAGAACTCAAAACAGAAGATTTTAAATTGGATTCTAATGAAGTTACTTATCCTGTGGCTCCAGCAATTTCAGAAAATGATAAAAATAAAATCATTGATATAAAAAAACCATCTACAGGTAACTTTGTTGAAAACTCTGCCTGGTTTTATCATCCTATATATGAAGATTGGCGTTATCAAAATGGAGTGGTATTAAAAAATGGAGCAGATAAGACTATAAAGGCAGCTGCTTCTGGAGAAGTATTATCAGTGGAACATGATCCTTATTATAATTTAAAAATAATTATAGAACATAAAGAAGGGTGGCAAACTTCATATGCTAAGCTGAAACAAACTACTTTAACAGAAGGCGAAAAAATTTCTCAAGGAGAAGTTATAGGGAAAACAGGAGATGAGAATTTATATTTTGAATTAATAAAAAATGGTAATTCTTTAGCTCCTGAAGAATATATAAATTATTTAAAGTAGCTACTCAGTAAAAACAGAGTAGCTTTTTTTTATCTTAAAACTGACATCTATCATAATCCCTTGTAAGTACTGCATATATATTAATTAAGTGAAGGAAGGCAGTATTTGGAGGGATGATTTT
>JBNJDL010000046.1:0-12909 GCA_051744825.1 Bacillota bacterium
AAGGAAATTTTGATAAAAAAATAAATGTTAATACCAATGATGAATTAGGAACTTTAGCAGATAGTATGAATTATATGTCTAAGACTTTAAAAAAGACAATAAACAATTTATATGAAGAGAAAAATAAATTGAAAAAAATACTTACTGGGATGAAAGAAGGAGTATTGGCTATAAATTCAAGTGGTAAAATTATATTATTTAATGAGTCAGTTAAAAATATTTTAGATGTTAATGAAAATCTTAATAATAAAAATTTATTTGCAAGTGATATCATAAAAAAGGAGAAAGTGATTAAAACTTATCAAGAAAGTTTTGAAAATAAAAAAGTTGTTAGCAATGAAATGAATTTATATAATAAAGAAGGGAAAATCACCAAAAAAATTCTTTTAAATTGTTCTCCAATATATATAAATGATGATTATTTTTTGGGGATAGTAGGCTTATTTGAAAATATTACAAAGAGATGGGAATATGAACAATTACAAAAGGATTTTGTTGCAAATGTTTCTCATGAATTAAAAACACCTCTTTCCTCTATCAAGGGTTCAGCAGAAGTTTTATTTGATGGAATTTTAAATAATGAAAAAAAGAAAAAAGATTATCTTAAAACAATTGTAAAAGAAACTGAACGACTAGAAAAGTTAGTTAATAAGATTTTGGATCTATCTGAATTAGAGGCGAATGGTTTTCTGCAAGAATCAATAAATTTGAATAAATTTCTTAAAAATATAAGTATTTTTTTAAAGAAAAGATCTGATAATGAAAACAGAAAAGTGGATATAGTATTACCAAAAGAAAAATTATTTGTTAAAATTAATAGAGATAGATTAAAACAAGTGTTATTAAATTTATTTGATAATGCAGATAAATTTTCTGATGAATCTGAAATTATTGAAATAGGCGCTAAAAAAATAAAAAATGAAGTGAAAGTTTGGGTTAAAGATAATGGGATTGGAATTCCTAAAAATGAAATAGATAATATTTGGGATAGATTTTATAAGATAGATAAATCTAGAAATCCAGCTAAAAAAGGTAGTGGATTAGGTTTGGCTATAGTAAAAAAAATTATAGAAGAAAGTAGTGGAAGAGTTTTTGTTAAAAGTGAATATGGAAAAGGTTCTATTTTTGGATTTTATTTAAGTTTAGAAAAATAAAAAAAGGCCTACAGATCTGTAGGCCTTTTTAATATAATTAAGCAAAGGCATTTATATTTTGTGGGATTTCAATTTGTCCAGAAAGATCATCAGTTGACCCTAAATCATCAGATTCAGCTGGTGCTGATTCATCACCTTCAGGAGTTTCTAATGAGTCTTCAGTTCCTTCTTCCTCTACCGGTTCACCTGAATTTCCTGCACAACCTGTAAAAACAACTCCAACAGCCATAACTAATAAAAAGACTGCCATCATCTTTTTATATTTTGTCATAGTTAAACACCTCCAAGTGCTATATTTTGTTGATTTGTTTAAATTATAAAATATATTTGTGATATTTTTTTGATAAAAATAAAATATTTTTTTAAAATAATTAAATTTATTTAAAAAAACTGATTGATATTTTTGAGTTAGAATATTATAATATAAATTAACATATGTTCAAAATTTTTCTATCTATTATATAAATGGAGTGATAAAAATGAAAATTTTTGGTCCAGTTCCTTCCAGACGTTTAGGAAAGAGCCTTGGTATTAATAATGTTAAGCCCAAAACTTGTAGTTATTCCTGTATTTATTGTCAATTAGGAATAACAGAAAAGATGCAATTAAAAAGAGAAAAATTTTATGATTTAAAAGAATTTAAAAAAGAACTTGATAAAAAGCTAAAGGAACTTGATAAAAATGGGGAAGAATTAGATTATGTTACCTTTGTTGCAGATGGTGAGCCAACCTTAGATAAAAATTTAGGTGAAGCTATTGATATAATAAAAGATTATGAAATAAAAACAGCTGTAATTAGTAATAGTTCACTGGTTAATAATAAAAATGTTAGAGAAGAGCTTATGAAAGCAGATTGGGTTTCTTTAAATTGTGATGCTTATAGTGAAAATATATGGAAAGAGATTGATCGTCCACATGGCAACCTGGATTTAGCTGAAATACAAAAAGGGATAAAAAAATTTAGTGTAGAATATGGTGGGACATTTGTAACTGAAACCATGTTAGTTAAAGGTATAAATGATAAAGAAGAAGAATTAGAAAAGATTGCAGAGTTTATTGCTGATTTAAATACTGATGCTTCTTATGTAGCAATTCCAACTAGACCTCCTGCTGAAAAGAAGGTTGAAAGTCCAGATCCAAAAAAAATAAATATGGCAGTACAAATTTTTAAAGATAAAGGAATAAAAGCAGAATATCTAATTGGCTATGAGGGTAATGAATTTTCTAGTACAGGTGATTTAAAAACAGATCTTTTAAATATTACATCTGTGCATCCTCTAAAAAAAGAAGCAGTAGAAAAAATAATAGATAAGTGTAATGGAAATTGGAATGAAGTAAAAGAGCTTATCAATAATGATAAAATAGTTGAAACAGAATATAACGATGAAAAATATTATTTAAGAAAATAATAAATAAATTTATATTAAAAGCTGGAGAAAACAAATTTCTTCAGCTTTTATATATATAAAATTGTCCTTTGTCAACTCATTGAGTAAATGTTATAATATATTAAATAACTCGGATATAATAATATAATTTAAAATAAATAAGAAGGGCTGATATTATGAACCTTGCTCAAATAGCCTCATATTTAAAAGATGAAAAGAAATATAGTCGACAAATTACTCATTGGGAAACAATTCCTGAAAAAGATGGGAAGTATGTAGATTTTCCTGATAATATTTCTAATAAATTAAAAAATGTTTTAAATGAAAGCGGTATAAATAAGCTTTATTCTCATCAAGGTAAATCATATGAAATTATAGATAATGGAGATAATTTAATTGTTGTAACACCAACTGCTTCTGGAAAAACATTATGTTATAATTTGCCTGTATTAGATAAAATAATAAAAGACGATAATGCAAGAGCTCTTTATTTGTTTCCAACTAAGGCTCTTTCTCAAGATCAATTAGCTGAATTATATGATTTAATAGAAAGATTAGAATCAGGTATAAAAACGTATACATATGATGGAGATACACCAGTTAATGCTAGAAAGGCAATTAGAAAAGCTGGTCACATTGTTATTACTAATCCAGATATGCTTCATACTGGGATTTTACCACATCATACTAAATGGATTAAATTATTTGAAAATCTTGAATATATAGTAATTGATGAAATACATAATTATCGCGGGGTTTTTGGTAGTCATGTGGCAAATGTACTTCGAAGATTAAAGAGAATTTGTAATTTTTATGGTTCTGAGCCCCAATTTATAGCAGCATCAGCAACTATAGCAAATCCTAAGAATTTTGCTGAAAAATTAACTGGGGAAGAAGTAAAATTAGTAGATGAAAATGGAGCTCCTCAAGGTCAAAAAGAAATTGTATTTTATAATCCACCTGTAGTAAATGCAGAATTGGGAATAAGGAGAAGCTATGTTTTAGAAGCTCGTAAATTAGCACATCTCTTTATTGATAATGATATAAAATCAATCATTTTTGCCAGAAGTCGGTTGAGAACAGAAATCTTACTTTCTTATCTCAAAGATGAATTTAAAGGTAAAAGAGAGGTAAGAGGTTATCGTGGAGGTTATTTACCAAAAGAAAGGCGACATATAGAAAAAGGCCTTCGAGAAGGAGAAATTACTGGAGTTGTAAGCACTAATGCTCTGGAATTAGGAATAGATATTGGTGAATTAGATGTATGTATTATGGCTGGTTATCCTGGAACCATAGCTAGCACCTGGCAACAGGCAGGGAGAGCTGGTAGAAGAAACAGTCGCTCATTAGCTATTTTGGTAGCTTCTAGTAGTCCTTTAGATCAATATATAATTGATAATCCAGAATTCTTTTTTGAAAAACCTGTAGAAAGTGCTTTGATTAATCCAAATAATTTACTTATTTTAATGGATCATATTAAATGTGCAGCTTTTGAGCTTCCATTTACAGATGAAGAAGATTTTGGAGTTGAAACTACTAAAGAAATTTTATCTTATTTAGAAGATCAAAATATTTTACGTCATAAAGGTGGAAGATGGCATTGGATGGCTGATCGTTATCCAGCAGAAGATATTAGTCTTCGCTCAGCTAGTTCTGATGATTTTGCTGTGATTGACCAAAGTCAAAAAGGAAATAATAAAGTTATTGCTAAGGTTGATCATTTTGCTGCTTTAACTACTATACATCCAGATGCAATTTATATTCATGAAGGAAAGCAATTTCAAGTGGAAAAATTAGATTATGAAAATAAAAAAGCTTATGTTAAAAGAGTGGATGTTAATTATTATACTGATGCTAATTTAGCTGTTGATATGCGTGTTCTTGATGATTTTGATGAAAAAGAAGTTAATGATAAAAAAGTAGAATATGGAGAAGTTGTAGTAAGTGCCAAAGCAACTATGTACAAAAAAGTAAAATTTAAAACTCATGAAAATGTAGGTTTCGGAGATGTTAATTTACCAGAAATTGAAATGCATACTACAGCTTATTGGTTTAGTTATCCTTTAGAAATTATTGAAAAGTTAGGGAAAAAAGGGATTGAAAGTGGTTTGCAGGGAGTTGCTAATCTTATAGAAAATATAGCTCCTTTGCCTTTGATGTGTGATCCTCACGATATTCATTCTGCTACTCAAGTAAGGTCACCTTATACAGAAAAACCAACTGTTTATATTTATGATTCTTATCCTGGTGGATTGGGACTTAGTGAAAAATTATTCAGAATTCATGAAGATTTATTAAAAAGAGCAGCCAAACATTTAAATAATTGTGGTTGTGAAGATGGTTGTCCAGCCTGTGTTGGCCCAGTTAATGAAGTTGGCCTAGATGGTAAAGAAAATGCTCGGATATTAATTGAGGAGGCTTTGGGTGATGGATTTGTCAAAGGTGAAAAGTCGCTTAAAAAAGATGGAGAAAAGCAAAAATTCTTCCTCCCAGAAAAAGAGTAAAGAAAAAGATAATTATAATAACGATAAAAATGAAGAATTTAAGCAAAATGCTATTGAAGAAAAATTAGGCGGAATTATTTCTGAAAACAATGGAGGAGACTTTTATAAAAGAGAGGTAAAATATTCTTTAGATAGAAAACATGGTTTATATAATTTTAATCAACTTTTTGAATATGAGCATTTTGAAATATTAAATATTTTAAAAGAAAATTTTACAGATGAAAAAAGAAATTTTTTAAGTGCTCAAAGTGATTTTAATAAATTTGAAATAAAAAATATATTTAAAGATAGTCTTTTTATTGATACGGAAACAACAGGATTAATGGGAGGTACTGGTACACTTCCATTTATGATTGGAATAGGTTTTTTTGAGAATGATAAATTTATAGTTCGACAGTATTTTATGAGGGATTATGATGATGAATATGCTTTGCTTTTAGATTTAAAAGAACTTTTTAACTCACATAATAATATTTTTAGTTTTAATGGAAAATCCTTTGATTTACCAATATTGCAAACCAGGTTTGTTTTAAACCGCTTAGAAAAAGTAGATATTGACTATCACTTTGATTTATTGCATATGTCCAGAAGGGTATGGAAACATTTATCTTCCTGTTCTTTAGAAAATTTAGAAGCAGAAATTATCGGTATAAAAAGAAGTAATGATATTCCAGGAGAAGAAATTCCCAAAATGTTTTTTAAGTATTTAAGAACTAAGAATCCAAAACTTATTGCTCCTATTTTTAAGCATAATTTAATTGATATTGTTTCTCTTTTAACCCTTTTAATTCATCTTTTAAAAGTATATAATAAAAATAAAGAATGTCAATTATCTGTTAATGAATTATACAATTTAGGAAAACAATTTGAAAAACGCAAAGAAATTGAAAAAAGCATTGAAATATTAGAAAGAGCTAAAAAGAGAGCTAATAAAAAAGAACATAATCATGAATTGAATGAAGATATAGCAGTAAAATTGAGTTGGCAGTATAAAAGAAATGATGATTGGGAAAAAGCAGTATCTATTTGGGAAAACATGATTAAAATAAACAGTGGAAAATTATTTCCTTATATTGAGTTAGCTAAATATTATGAACATATTGCTAAAGATTTTAAAATAGCTTTAAAATATGTTAAAATAGCAAAAGATTTGTTAAGGGAAAAACGAGTATTTTTTGATAATTATCAGAAAAAAAGAGAAGAATTGGAGCATCGTTTAGATAGACTCAAGAAAAAACTTAATAAAGGGGTTTTTAAAGATGAAAAAAGACATGAATAAAGTTACTAATATTGAAGATTTTATGGAAGATAAGAGTGCTCAAGCTAAATCATATAAAATTGGTAGAAATGAGCCTTGTCCTTGTGGAAGTGGAAAAAAATACAAAAAATGTTGTGCACAAGTAACACCGGAAAAATCTAAAGAGTATTATAAAGAAAAAATCAAAGAAGAAAATGATGCCGAAAAAGTTTTTAACCTTTTATTAGAAGCAGATGAAGATTATCCTGTTGACCCAGACTTTACTCTTCCAATAGCAGTTTACTCATTGCAAAATAAAGAGGGGGACAAAGCAAGAGAATATCTTCATAAAGCGTGGAGAATAATGAAAGAAGATCTTGATGATGTATTTATAATGCCTCTTGTTAATCTTTTATTGCAAAGTGGAAATTTAGAAGAAGCTTCAGAAATAGCAGAAAAAGCTCTAAATAAAAAGGGAGATTCTCCTCAACTTCTCATTGCCAAAGGAGAAGTTTTGAAGGCAAGAGGTGAGTTTGAAAAAGCTTTTGATTTAATTGAAAGAGGATTAGAAATTGAGCCAAATAATATTGAATTAGTTATCTTTAAAATAGAAACATTACTTGATGTAAATAATTTAGTTGCTGCAATGGAGGTTCTAAATTCTAGATTTGATAATTTGATGCCCCTTGTAGAAACTGACCAAGTCTATGCCCTTAGCTTTTTGAAAAAATTATTAGTAGAGAACTTTTCTATGCCTGAAGATGCTGGAAAAGAAGAGATGAAAGCTGTTTTAGAGCAGGCTATAGAAGTAAATCATCTTTGGAATGATGCCTATGAAAAATTAGGCCATGATAAGAAGGAAGAGGCTGTAGAAAAGTTAGATGAAATTAAGGAATTAGTACCAGAGGACTCTGAACTTATTATAAATTTAGTACATGATTATTATGTTGCTGGAAATTATAATCGAGTTTTAGAAACTGCAACTAAGTCAGAAAAATATTTTGAAGAAAATCCAGATTTTAATCATATGATTGGTCTGGCTTTGATGGAAAAAGGTGAATATAAAGAAGCTAAACCTCATTTAGATTATGCTCATGAATTGGCACATGGCCCAAAATATGACACTCAAAGTGACAAATGGAGTATTAGTGGAGATTATATTCGCTATTTCCTTGAAATGGATGATAATGAAGGGTTAATGGAAGTTATTAGAGATATTGATTCATTGATATCTGACAAGGAAACCTTAATTAGTACTCTAATGCAATGTTTGGATGGTTATCCTTTAGAAAAATATCCAATGCAATTATTGCTTGCTTTAAAAGAAAATAAAGATGACCCTTTAATAAATAGCAAAGAATTATATATAACTTATTTAAATACTTTATTAACAATGCTTGATAATGCTGAAAAGCAATCCCCTGAGTCAGCAAAAGAGATGAAAAAATATCTCAAAAACGAATTGATAAATATAAACTTTGAGGAAATGAAAAGTCCTATCTTGGAATTATCTTTACTTAGAGTAAAAGAGGATGATTTAAAAGAATCAGAATTAATGAAAAGATATGAAAAATTAATGAAATTACCTTGTGAATTTCCGGAAGAATATATAGCAAAATATGAAGCAGTACTTCGTTATGGAGAGCCTGCTAAGTTATTAGATGATCCACCTGAAACTGGTGAAATGTCAAAAGACTATTTTGATTTTTATAAACTTGTGGCAGCAATTAAAAGTGAAAGAATAGAAGATGTTAAAAGATTATTTAATAAAGTAGGTTATTCAGAAATAAAAAAAGGAAATTCAACTAATTTATTTTTAAAATTGTTAAATTATATTGATAATGATAAAATGATTAAAGTTTTTGAAAGCTTTAAAGTCGGTGAACAGTTTGTCTCATTAATTAAAGAAATAGTTAATTATTTTGAATCAAATAATAAAAAATAATAAATTTTAAGGTGGTGGAGATTTTCTCCACCATTTTTTAAAATAACACAACAGGAGGAGAGCTTTATTTCAAATAAAAGTAAAATAGCCTATTTACAGATAATATTAGCTATGGTTATTTGGGGTAGTGTAGGAATATTTGCCCGTTTTATTCCTTTTTCATCAAAAATTATTGTTTTTTATCGAGTATTCTTTGCTTTTATTAGTCTTGCTATTTATCTTATAATAAAAAAAGATATTAAAATAGATCTTAAAGAGAATAACCTAAAAGTTATTTTATTAGCAGGAGTATTCCTAGCTTTAAATTGGCTGTTTTTCTTTAAAGCAATAAAAACCACCACAATTGCTAAAGCAACTATAAGTTATTATACTTCTCCCATTATCTTAAATATATTAGCTATAATAATATTAAAGGAAAAACTAAAACGAAAAACATTAATCTCTTTAATTTTAGGGTTTTTGGGAATGATATTTATCATCTATAATGGAAAAGATCTAACTGGGGGTCAGTTTGTAGGAATATTATACGGTTTAACTGCTGCTTTCTTTTATGCATTTTTTTCTATAACAAATAAGAAAATTAATAATTTAGGTGCTATTAAAGCAACTTTTATTCAAAGTGGAGTTGCTACTATTAGTTTTATTCCTTTTATTTTGCCTATAACTGTTCCTGATTTGAAAAGTATATTTTTATTATTAGTAATGGGAATTTTGCATACAGCTCTAGCTTTAATATTGTATCTAAGTGGATTAAAAAAAATAAAAGCACAGGATGTAGGAGTACTAAGTTATGTTGATCCTCTAAGCGCAGTTTTATTAGCAGCTTTATTATTAGGTGAAATTCCAACTATTTTAACTACTTTAGGAGCAGTTTTAGTGTTATTAAGTGGATATATTTTAATGAAAAATTAATTTTACTAACTTGAATTGTCAAAATGCTTTATAATATAATAAGTAGTAGAGAAAGCTTTCCTCGAAAGGAGGGAAATTATGGATAGATCTAAAAGAATTAAAGAAGCATTAGAAGAAACAGAAATATTAAAAAAGCCTGATAAATTGATTTCAAGTTCTGAATCAACAAAAATGCACTATTATGTATTAACTGAGCCTGTTTATCTTGAAGCTTTTCCAGAAGAAGGGCCAGAAACGAGAATAAGAGAAGGATGGATTAGCTGGGATAAACCAAAATTGCTTACTCCTGATTATTTAATAAATATGGAAGGTTTTAGTGAAGATGCCAAAAAAGCAATGAAATTATTAGCAAAAGAAAATCCTGATTCAGCTGGCCTTTTATATAAAATGAATTATAAACAGCAAAGAAATGACTCTAGAACTATTTCTCAATCTATTAAAAAAACAGCGGCTAAAATTGAAGAAGATTTTGATGAAAGTTCTGAATTAATAAATGTCATTATAAAAGGTGTAGATGAGTTATGGGATGTATCACTTATGAAATTTGTTCAGGAATTTATAATAAAAAGTGCTGCTGAAAATCAAATGCCAGATTATAAAAATAAAGGTTATTTGAGTAATAATAAAAAGGGTAATCCTGTTGTAACTAGAAATTTAGATGGTTTACCACAGGCTGCTAATGAAGAAATAGAAGAGATGTTTTTAAAGGTTAAAAAAGGTGATTTAGACCCTTCAGTTCTCAAAAAAGAGTTAGACAGATGGGGAGTTTACAGACAATATGAAGATAGATTTCTTGACTTGTTTCGTTAATATTTAATTTTTATATAATTATCTCAAAATAATATATTTTTTTAGGAGGGGTAATTTATGGATAAAATTAAAAGTTCCTATGAAATTGCAATGGAAAGAGCAAAAAAGTTAAGTGAAGAAGATGATAATAAAGATAGTAGTAGGAAATTAGAAATCAGAGAAAAATTAAAACCTTTGATGACTAAGTATTTTAAAGAGGAAATAAATGCTAATAAATTATGGGAAGAATTAAAAGATAAAGATAAAGACTATCTAGTACAGGCACAAGAAATGATTGTAGAATCAATAGGTCTTAGAACTAATGAAAAAGAATTTTCTAAACGTAAGGAAGGAATTTTAGCTATAGAAAATTTGAAAGATCAATCTAATAGTTCTATAGTTGAACAAATATTAAGCAAAATAGATGAATTACAAAATAGATATCAAGATAAAAGAAAAAGTATGGAAAAAAGATTTGAAGAAAGAATGGAACAACAGGCAGAGATGCAAATGAAACCAGTTCAAACTGAAGATGGTAGAACAGTAATGAAATTAGATTCTGGAATTGATGAGGAAAGTAGAAAACAGATGAAAGAACAATTTGCTCAACTAGAAGAACAGTCAGAGCAAATGTTTAATAGTCTTGTTGAAGATCTTAAAGACAATTTTTAAGCTAAATATATTATGCAAAAACAAAAAAGGCAGGGTTTCCTGCCTTTTTTATTTTAGTTCTTCAAATAATTTTTCCTTAGCTTGAGGTTTACTATAATAGTATCCTTGTATAATGTCACAGCCATATTCTTTTAATTTTTCAGCTTGCTCTTTTCTTTCAACTCCTTCTGCAACTACTTTTAAATCTAAGTTGTGAGCTATATTAATTATAGTATTTACTATTGCTTTATTTCCTTCATTATTTAAAAAATCATCAATAAATGACTTATCAATTTTTAAAATATCAATAGCAAATTCTTTGAGATAGCTTAATGAAGAATAACCAGTTCCAAAGTCATCCATTGCGATTTTTATTCCTAAATCATGCAATTCTTGCAATACATCAATAGTGTATTCTATATTGCCCATAGCTGTTCTTTCAGTTATTTCTAACTCAAGATGTTCAGGTTCAAGACCTGTATTAAAAAGCGTTTCTTTTATTTTATCAACAAAATTACTGTTTAAGAATTGCTCTGGACTAACATTTACTGAAACAAAGAAGTTATCACTGATATTTTCATGAATGCTTTTTAAATCAGAACAAGCTTTATTTAATACTAAGTCTCCCATTTTAGAAATTAAAGAGGTTTTTTCAGCAATCGGAATAAAAATTCCAGGTGAAATCATACCTTTTTCAGGATGCTCCCAACGGATTAAAGCTTCCATTCCAATTATTTTTTCATTTTCAGTTGATATAAATGGTTGATAATGAAGAACAAATTCTTCATTATCAAGAGCTTCTGATAATTCTGATTCTAGTTTTTTTCTTTCTGAAAGATTTTGTTCTTTATTTTTAGAATAAAAAGCAATTTTTTTAATATTATTTTCTTTTACACCATGCATTGCTAAACTTGCATTTTTAATTAATTTGTTAGCATTATTACTGTCATCAGGATAAATAGAAATTCCCATACTTGCAGTAAGATGAACTATATTTTCATCAATAATATAACTTTGATTAATATTTTCTAAAATATTTTTACATTCATCATAAATATTTATATCTTTTTCTGAATTAATTAGAAAAAAGTAGAATTCATCTCCTATTCTAGATAAAGATTGTCCTTCTTTAAAATAATATGATAATCTTTTAGCAATCTTTTTTATAATTTTATCCCCACCATTATACCCAAATCTATCATTAATTGATTTAAAATCATCAATACCGAGTGAACATATATAAACACTTTCATCAATATCTTCTAAATGATTTAAGGTATTTTCTAGATTATTACGAAAAAATTCAATATTAGTAAAACCTGTTAAAGAGTCATTATAAGTTAAATCTGTAATAACCTCCATCATTTTATTAAAGCTTTGAGCCACTTTGCCAATTTCATCATTTGAATCAATATCTGCCCTTATACTTAAATTGCCTTTAGCTCCTTTTTGAAAGATGTTTTTTAGTTTAACAAGAGGTTTAGAAATACTATTAGCTATGTAAATGCTGGCAATACTTCCTAATATAATTGCAATGATAGAAATTATTAATATTTTTTTATTTAACTCATCTATTCTTTCTTGCAAATGAGATTGAGGTAAAATTGTTACCATTTCCCAATCATTTATTCCTAATTCGTGGTGAAAAGCATATTTGCTATTATTGTTTAAATTACAGGCGAAATTACCACTTTCATTATTAAGGACATTAGTTATAACTTTGTCTGGTAATATAAATTCATTATCACTTTCAACAGATAATTGATTATAAAGTTTATCTTGATCAGGATGAGCTATTATTTTACCTTCTCCGTTAATTAAAAAAGAATAAACATTTTCATTATTGTTAAATCTATTTATATAAGATGATAGCTCAGATAATTTCACAGTAGCAGCAAGCATTCCTTCTATTTCTCCATTATTTTTTATAGGAGTACCAATAACAATTATAGCTTCGGAAGTTGATTTAGAAATAACAGGGTCAGATATAATTGTTTTATCCTCCATGATTTTTGGAAAATATTCTCTATTACTAATATTTCCAGCATCATTTCGTAAAGTAGTACTATAATTACCATCAGTGTCTGCCATAAAGAAGAAAAAATACTCATCTAATCTACTAGTTAACTCAGTTTGTAAGTAGTTTTTTTTCTCTTTCCAGCTTCCTTTTTTCATGATTTCAGTATTTGCATAGATTTCAAGTTTTTTTTCGAAATCACTTATCCAATGGTCAACTAACTCTGTATTTCTTTTTATTGCATTATTTTGATTTTCAAAAATTATAGATTTTAAAATATCGTTAACTGTATTACTAATAGTATAAATTATA